>CAZHBL010000405.1:0-5317 GCA_964530105.1 uncultured Pirellulales bacterium
GAAAAGCTTTTCAATGGCGAGTACTTCTATCAGCAAATCCAGACGGAAGGACTTCGAGCAGGCAGTCCTATTGAGGTACAGAGCATGCAAAGGAGCTACACACCTGAGGCCCTGGAATTACTGAAGGCCGAAGGACCCAAGTACCAGTACGGCACAGGCTGCCTTTCCGACGGCGTGCTGGGCTCCTGGCTGGCAAGGGTCTGCGGACTCGGAGAGGTACTGGATCAGGGCAAGGTAGACAGCCATCTGAAGAGCATTCACAAATACAATCTCAAGAAGGATCTTTCGGAACATGCGAATCCACAGCGTCCCGGCTATGCTATGGGCGATGATGGAGGCTTGCTGCTCTGCACCTGGCCGAAGGGCGGGATGCCGTCTCTGCCGTTCGTCTACAGCAACGAAGTCTGGACCGGCATTGAGTATCAGGTGGCGTCGCATCTGATTCTTCGCGGCATGGTCGATGAAGGTCTCGATATCGTTCGCGTAGCGCGCGACAGGTACGATGGACGCTCCCGTAATCCGTTCAACGAATACGAATGCGGCCACTGGTATGCACGGGCTATGTCCAGCTACGCTTTGCTGGGCGCCTATAGTGGCGCCAGGTACGACGCCGTGGAACATATCTTATATATCCAGCCGCCGCTAAAAGGGGACTTCAAGGCATTCATATGCACCGCCACCGGCTACGGCCACGTCGGCGTCAAGGATGGCAAGCCCTTCTGCGATGTAGTCAGTGGTGAGATACCCTTCAAGAGAATTGTATTCGCTGCGCCCTGATCCTCAGCTTCAGGGTCATGACGGAGCATTGTAAATGTTTACCAGATACAGATTGGCTCTCTCGTCAAATCAATAACACTACTATTTGCAGGAATATAATATGAGTCTGAAATCTCTGCTAATTTGGCTTTGCTTCATGAGTATTGTCGGATCACCAGGACTTAGCAGCGGGGCCTCTTTTTACAGTTCACGTCTAAACGACCCGGCGGCAATCTACCTGACGCCGGAGGATTTTCCAGTCCATGGTGATGGAATCGGCGATGATTCATTAGCGCTGCAACAGGCGATTGACAAGGTCGCGTCGAGCACCGGAGCCGGAGTTTTGTTCATTCCGGAGGGGATGTACCGGCTCACGAAAACCATCTACGTTTGGCCCGGCGTACGTCTGATCGGATATGGTGACGTACGGCCGGTTTTTACCCTAAGCGAAAATACTCCAGGTTTCCAGGAAGGAACCGAGAAGTATATGTTTTTCTTCTCGGGAGGGCGAGGATTCGGCAGAAACGGTGGCCCTCCACGGGATGGCGGCGCCGGCACGTTCTACAGCGCCATGAGTAATATCGATATCGAGATCGCCCCCGGCAATCCTGCGGCCATCGCCGTCCGCTTCCATGTCGCGCAGCACTGCTATCTTTCGCACATGGACTTGCGGCTTGGTTCGGCCCGAGCTGGATTGAAAGATATCGGTAACGAGGTCGAGGACCTCCACTTTCATGGAGGTCAGGTCGGCATCATCACCAAAAGGTCCGCTCCCGGATGGCCCATTTTAGTCATTGATTGTACATTCGATGGACAGAGCGAGGCAGCAATCAGTTGCGATGAGGCCGGACTTGCGGTGGTGCGGCCTCATTTCAAAAATGTGCCCACCGCCGTCTCTATTGTCCCTGACAAACCCGACGAGCTTTGGCTGAATAATGCACGTCTTGAGAACATCACCGGCCCGGCTCTCATTATCAGCAACCAGAACAATGCCAGGACCCAGATTAATCTCCAGAACATCGTCTGCCGGGATGTTCCGGTCTTCGCCAAATTCCGGGAAACCGGCAAGACAATCGCTGGCATCGCCTCCGCTTACGTGGTCGAGCAGTTCAGCCATGGCCTGCATATCACCGGCATGGGTGCCGCCCGGCAGATCCGTACAACGTTCGAGGCCCGCGAAGCAGCCACGCTGCCTGCTCCAGTGAAGTCTGACATTCCCGGTCTTCCGGATGGCGCAACCTGGGTCAATGTTCGGACGCTGGGAGCGAAGGGCGACGGCCGGACCGACGACACAGCAGCTCTTAAGAAAGCTATCGCGCAGCACCGAACGCTTTACCTGCCGATGGGATGGTATTGCGTCAGTGACACTCTAAAACTTCGGCCGAACACCGTTTTGATCGGGCTCAATCCCTCGACCACCGTGATCAATGTGTCGGACGGAACCTCCGCCTTTCAGGGACAGGGGCTGCCCATGCCCGTCATCGAGGCTCCACAGGGCGGGACCAATATCATCACAGGTATCGGTGTCTATACCGGCGCGATCAACGCCCGGGCCGTCGGCGTCAAATGGATGGCCGGGGCGGATTCCATGATAAACGATGTCCGTTTCCACGGCGGACACGGAACCAGGGTCCCGGGACAGAGAGGCCGTTTCGGCCGAATGGGCAATCGCGACGCCTGGAATAGTCAGCACGCCAGCCTGTGGGTCACCAATGGGGGCGGCGGAACTTTCAAGGACATTTGGACACCAAGCCCATACGCAAGCTCCGGAATGGAGATTTCCGATACGTCAACCAGCGGCCGGATTTACGCCATGTCCATCGAGCATCATGTGAGCAACGAGATGGTCATTCGCAACGCCTCGAACTGGAGATTCTACGCTCTGCAATTCGAGGAGGAACGAGAAGAAGGCCCCAAGGCCCTGCCGTTGGAGATCGACCGTTCCAGCAATATCCAATTTGCAAACACCTTTTTCTACCGAGTGATCAGTTGCTTTGTGCCGTTCCCATACGCGGTGAAAGTCAGCAATTCGAGCGATATTCGCTTCAGGAACCTTCACTGCTACAGCAACAGCAAGGTTTCATTCGACAGCACTATTTTCGAGGCAACCGCCGATATCGAAATCCGCGATACCGAGCTGGCGGTATTGGACATTTCAGGAGGTCCGGCCCCGGCACGGCCCCCAAAAGGTTCGATAGTTATTGCCGATGGAGCCAAAGTAGAAAAGCTCTCCGGAGGATTCTCAAATATTGCCGGTGCGGCTGTCGATAGCAAGGGCGACGTCTATTTTGCAGATGCGCGCGAGGACTGCATCTACCGATGGTCGCAGGAGAAACATCGAGTGGAGCTGGTCCGTAAAATTACCCAGCACCCCGTTCAATTGGCTTTTGACAAAGCGGGGAATCTGATGGTAGTCGCATATGAAGGCGATGGGACAGTACTGGCATTCAATCCGGATATCAACGATAGTAAAATCGTATCCCTCAAGCCTCAGCCCGCAGAGCAGCGCCCGGGAATGGTATCGGTCCTCCCGGTAAATCGATGGATGGGCGATAGCGGATTCAGGCGGGATTCGACCCAGCAGAAGCCGTTTCACTATGTCTCGCCCGACGGAACCACCTTCATTCCCGCCGGTCGAGACTTCACTACCGGGGCCGTTCAATGGGGCACCAAGATGGTGGACCTTTTGCGCGCCTTCCGGATAGCGCCCGCCATGGCAGGACAAATCTTCTACGTCACCAATGAAGCAGAACTGAAGACATGGGCCTTCAAAGTTGGGTCCGAGGGGGCGCTCACTGAGCCGAAGCTGTTTGTCCAGGAAGGGGGCGAGAACGTCGCAGTAGATGCGCGTGGCAATGTATATATCGCTGCCGGCCAGATCCTTGTTTTTGATCCCTCCGGCAAACACATCGACACTATCGAAATCCCTCAGCGCCCCACCTGCCTCATCTTCGGTGGCAGGGACCGCAGAACTCTGTTCATTACAGCCCGATCTTCGCTCTACAGCGTCCAAACGCGCTTTGCTGACCTCACCGGCAACAGATAGTGCCGACAATCCCCCCTAAGTATCCATTGTCTCCCGTCAGCAGAAGCGGCACAGAACGAGGCATTTGGCCCAAGTCAGCGATTTAAGCTCCATACTCGGGGATCTTGACCCGGAAAGGAGCTTAACAGCAATGGCAAGATCAAAAGCATAATTACACAAATCAATAAAGCCAAAAACTAACGACCATTCACTATACACAGCCACAACGTTTGTGAAGTGGAAATTGTTACCTTCGAATTTTGAAAAAAGTGAAAAAAGGCGAAAAAAAGTGAAGAAAACGCGGATTCAGAAGGAAATATCAGGATTCCAATAGATTTCCCTTCGGGGCTCTCCACTTTGCTCCGGCCTGCCGTTGGCAGCCCTACGGTCGAAATTACATCGAGAATCCTAAAACGCTATCCACTGCACATAATATGCGATACGCACTACGCAATACGCACAAAGGACGCCGTCCCACGGAGATTGTTTTGGATTTTGCTCAGGATAGGTTTATTATTGACAATTGACTTTTTTTCCGCGTTAATCTGCGTTCATCAGCAGTTTAAGAAAATGATTATTATCTTTATTCGTGGCTAATTTAAAAAACCAAGCCAAACAAAGCCAACTATAGACATGACAGGCCTGGCTTCATAGAGGATTCAATGTTTCATCCCATCCATGGCCGGGTGCGATCCGTACGCTTAATTTCATCAATAATGTCATGTGTAATAATTGCATCCTGGCGAACGTGGAAGTCGAACATGCCGACATTGACGAAATCCGCTCCGTTTTCAAACGCGAATTTAAAGCCCTTCTGCGGTTCTATGGCGCCGGCGGCTAAAATCTTAAAGGCAATCCACGGCTTGCTGACGCCTCTGAAGAACTCGATTGTTTCTTCAGGTTTGGTGCACCACATGTTGTCGTGGGGAGGCAGTCCATGTTCGGGGCGCTCGGCTTTTGGTGTGGCCGACCAATAGTCACCGCTGTGCAGGGTCTTCATATAGAAGTCAACATCGACGCCAGCTCTTTCAAGGGCTACCGGTACTTCAATTGAGTGACATGCACAACCGGCAATCAGCCCATTTTTCTTGATAAACTCGAAGACTTTGGCCAACAGATCCACCCGGTTATTCCGGACCCAATTGTCACCGATACCGCCATGCACAAAGGCACCGACGGCACCGTTATCAATGGCCGTTTGAATCGAGCCGGTAAGGTCATAAGTTTTGGGATATGTCTGAGCAATCCACTGAATCTGCCCGCCCAAGTCCTTACGGTAACGGTTATACACACGAATGGTTGGATCCTCACCAAATGCGTAGGGACTGTTGACAGGCCCTATCATAGTGTTAATACCGCATTCTTCGCATATCTGCCACGTCTCGATTATCTTTCTGTCGGTAAAGTAGTGCCTCATCAACGAAGCAACGTAAATCAAATCACGATCATGTGCGCTGCCGATGATTAGATTGCCGCCGCAAATCAGACGGCTGATCTCGACATGCCTGATCTTACCCATCGGCATATCGAAATTGG
>CAZHBL010000406.1:0-5317 GCA_964530105.1 uncultured Pirellulales bacterium
ATGAAAACAGAAAAGTTGGATAGAAATGAACTCTGTAATGATACTACAGTCTCAAAACATTTAATATTTAAAATGTGACTCCGATTTTTCCCTGTCATTCTCATTTACCTAACAGAAATGATTATAAACCTTGTTAATTACCGCCGCCCATCCTTTGCTTGCGGATATCTTCCGTTTCGCTATGACCACATTCGGGGCAGCGGTCGAAGAGATCGTTCGGAACGCTATCCCTGAAGAATACTACGCCGCAAGCCGGATTTACACATTTACAAGCTCGAAAAAGACTATCTTTGCCACATTTTTCGCAAGTCAGCGCCGGCACAGTCCTCGCCATAGGATTGAAACGTTCTTCCATAGATTTGAAGTATTCCTTCTCACTCATCTGGTACTCGGCCTTGCATTTCGGATTATTGCATTTTACCCAGGTCATCTTATCGTCTGAGATTGCCTTATTATATTGGCCGTTTTTGGCGTAGTCATATCCCTCAACAGAATGGTCAACATCATCACTTTGTATAGGCTCTGATTCTTCAAGAACAAAACCCGGCTTTTCTTTCGCGGACTCGTTACTTGGAATTATGTGACTGATGACAAAAATGAGTGGGATGAGAATTACTACAGTCAAGAGACAAAAACTAATCCATTCCCAATGACGTATCAACTGAGAAGGTCGATCAACTTCTTTTTTATCCTCAACAGCATGATCCGCTGACATCTTATCCGATTTCTGCCTCGTTTGTTTCTGAACCGATGTTTCTTCTGTTTGCATTAATGGCGGCGCAGTAAGTCGTGTTCCACAATTCTCACAGTTTACTATAGCTGTTTTGTCGGAGGTGTCTGCACATACAATTCCACCGCATTTCCAACAATGGAATACAAAAGGTGTTTCAACTTCTTCGTCATATTCAGTAACATCAGTAAACAAATCTGGCCCATCAAATGATTCGTCAATTCTCGATTCGTCATACGAATATGATGTTTTGCTTTCAAATCCATAGTCTTCAATCATTTCCTTATGTCTTGTGTGAAAAGGTGCTGTAATAATTTTATATGCGCCCTTTATGAACCACCAAACAAGACTGAGGATTAGAACAATGACAATTAATACCCACCAACCGCCACCAAATATAAATGCTAAAAATCCCAGTATGATAGTTACTATCCACTTTAGAACAAACCGCCAGAGTACACGAGAACCTGCCACTTGAAGGTGTCGAGGGGCATCCGGTCTTCTAAGAAATTGCATTACTGTCTCAATACCAACTGCGAAATTGAGATTCTGTCCTTCAGACAAGGTTGCAGAGACTACTCCGATAACGCGCCCTTCCTGGCTCAGGAGAGGCCCTCCACTACTACCTTGAGAAATGGGAGCAGAAATTTGTATTATTTGGAGTTGATCCCCAATAATTCTTATCCCGCTGACAATTCCATCTGAGACGGTCTTCTCTAATCCCATAGGATTGCCGATTGTCACGACACGTTGACCTGGGCGTATTTCCTGCATTTCTTGAAAGCGCAGCATCGATTCGCCGCGGATCTCCACCGAAAGCAGAGCCAGGTCAGACTCTTCGTCTGACTTTAGTATTGTTATCTGATCATAATACTCAGTATCCGAACTGATCGCTACGGAATATGCCCCATCGACAACATGTGCATTTGTGAGGATTTTACCAGGGGCAATGAAAAATCCACTGCCAAACACATAGGGTGTGCCGGTTATGTCATACACAGCAATACTTACTACACTGGGCATGGCATGCTCTGCAATATCTGATATTGTTTGAGCATAAAGAGATCCCAGAGATGACAAGAAGCATGTTAGTACATATATTAAGCCAACTGCCCTTTGCATGATTGAAACTTCTAACAAATTCAATAAGAATAACGAAGCCTCCATGCATCTGCGTCAAAGCTGTGACCCGCTATTCTTAATATACCTACTGACAGATAGAAAGGCAAGCAAAATCTTTGTCAGTACCGAAGGTTGAATATGGGACGAAATTGCCTATAATGAGGCTGTAAATAAAAGAAAATTCGGGAGGATCGGCCAGCTACCGGTCAAGCGGTTTGGGCAGCAGCACGGTTTTTTTACCTGTCAAGCCTGCCGCTGTTCAAACCGTCCCGAAAAGGACAGCTAAAAAATGGATACCGAAAAATACCAACAATTTATAAGAGAAATCCGTGACAAGATTGCATGTTGGATTACCAATCCTGTTATCGAGGCCCTTTTTGCAAGTGAGATGTATGATGCTGAAAGTCTTTGGGATAAATACAGGTACCAGGTTGAGCAGATAATAAGCCAACAAAAAGAAATTATCAAAAACACTCAGGAAAGAGAATCGGGCAGAGAAAATGCTCGATGGGAAAAAACGCATCTTTTTGGTACGCAGGAAGTTCGGTGTTCTGGTGAAGAAGAAGAAATTGTCAATCCGCCCATACCGGGGATGCAATATCTCCCAGGGACACCAAATATTCTTTATTTAGAGTGGTCAGAAAGTCCTTCAGAGGAATTGAATTTCAGGATAAAATCCTCAGATCTCACCGTTAAAGATTACATTGTTTTGCTGGGAGCTGTCCACGATGGATTACGCTGTCATGGAGGTGGGCAGGGGCAGTACATTTGTCCTGATTTGCGCAGGTACGATACGATAGTCGATGTGCTTTTCCGGAGAAATATATGGTGCGATTCGAGGTATAAACCTTTAATTGAAGAAGCTGTTCGTGTTGTGGAGAAATACATAAATGAAGTAGAGTACAACAAGCTGCAGGAAAAAGGCGGACTGAGTAACGGTGAAAAGATTGATTCACCAAAAGAAAAATCATCGAGAAGTTGGCTTTGTAAGCTGTATGAAAAAATAATAAAGGCTGCTTCTGATTCAATTCTTGATAAACTAAATCCCTAATAAGATAAATTCGAGAACATCCGCCTGGATGTGACAACTTCTTTCGACGAACTTAGAATCCCATCCTTCGAATTATCGGACGGTAGCAATAAGGCACTTATTGAATGTGACAGGTCTAATATTCACTCATTAAGTCTCTGTCGAGTCATGCCGATTTATATATCGTAGGATAATTCTTTTCAGGGTGTACGAAATGCAGAGCACAAAAATAGAAAAACCAAAAGCTCCTTCCAAAAAGCATAAAATGATATCAGGAATACTGATGTCGGCTTTGGATATGGAAGATGAAATAGCCCACAGCGTATATCTTGATTATATGGATCGTAAGAACTGGCCGGCCGATCTTACGGATGAGACTTTTGAAGAAATCGAGGGCTACCTGACCACTCTGCTGGACGATACGCAACGGCATAGAAATATGATCAAACATCTGCAATCTAAACTGGAACAATCTGATGGATGATTTTAATAAGCAAAAGCTCGTAAATGAGTTCGGAATGATGAAGATGATCGAGCAGGATGCACATGATTTCTACGTCAAAGTATCACAGGATCCGAATGTAAAGGACCAGAAGATACGGAACTGCTTTGGCAGAATTGCCGAAGACGAACGGCATCATATTGAATTGGTTGACCGGATAATAAATATTGTAAGAAGCTGCACATGCCCGGTCGGTTAAGCGGATCTTGTAGTCCTGTCAAAAAATCACGTCTTTGTCCTTTTCTTAGACAGGATCCGTTAGGCTTCACTCAGAGCCTGCCCTGAGCTTGCCGAAGGGACAAGTTTAGAGGATTAACAAAAGATTTCATAATTATCAAGTCCATCTCGTTATCCCGTCCAAAACTCTTGTCTTTGGCAGTGTAATCAGCGAAATCTGCGGTTATATGTATTTCGGATGGATGCTGTACTTTTTGATTTTGTAGCCTAAAATTCGTTCGCTGATGCCTAATTCTCTTGCCGTCTTGCGCTGGTTGCCGTCGAATTTTTCCAGGGCGTCAACAATAAGCTCCCTTTCCTTATTCTCGATGATTTCGGTAAGGGAGCGCTGGGCCACCGGTTCGGTCTTCTTTATCATCTGAAGCGACGGCGGCAAATGCCCGGAGCGTATAACATCGTTATTGCACAGCAGAACGGCCCTTTCGATGCAGTTTTCAAGCTCCCTTATGTTGCCCGGCCAGTGGTATCTTGTAAGCATGTCAATCGCAGGTGTGGAGATGCGGGAAATGTTCTTGTTGTTCTCGGCAGCTATTCGTTCGAGAAAGTAATCCGCTAACAGCATTATGTCATCTTTACGCTCTCGCAGCGGCGGCATGTAAGTAGGAAATACATTGATTCGATAATACAAATCTTCGCGAAAGAGACCTTCCTTTATCTGCTCTTCGAGGTTCTTGTGAGTCAGCTTCGGGATTTTCCGCCGGTATTTGAATGTAACCGATTTTTAGAGATTGTAAGCATGTTAATACTGCCGTGGAAACCGAGAATCGCGATTCCACCTGCGAGGAGGATATTGACGATGTGCGGCGTGTCAAATCCGGCCTTCGTTGGCAAATCCGCGGTCAGGAAGTCATCCGTCTTAGTGATGAATTGTATGTAGGGCATGAAGACGGCCAATATCGTCATCAGGAAATTGATCGAACTTTCGAACAGGGCGACGACAGGCGTTAACCGGGGTAGGGCGTATACAAAGACGCCGCAGAGTATGCAGAAGCCGTAATAGAGGTTCTTATACAGCGGCATCGAATCAAGCACCGCCACGCGGATAGGCACCAGAATTTTAGACCATTTAAGCTCAAAGAATATGCACGCTGCTGCGTGTTGCTGGTTATGGTTGCCTGGGAAAAGCATTTCTACTAATTCTGTATAGTCTGATATCTGGCTCATTCGCCTATGTTGAAAGCTAATTTTCGTTGGTTCTGTCACTTTGCAATTTCACCCCGCCCTTCTTATGCGAGATATGGCCCTCGACGCGGGACCTGACGGTGAAGGCCATGTTAAAATCTTGGGGCACTACTATTTATATTTTTTGGCTACACCAAAAACCTGGTGAACAAGGGCTTGGCGCACACAACAAGGTAGGTTGACAGGGAAACCCTCTTCCGCGGATGGGTTTTTCTATATGAATTGACGGGATGGTTTCGGAGGGCAATAAACTTGTCAATTCATAGACATACCGCAACCGCCTATGGTTTTGCTTTTATCGACGAGGAACGGTCGAATCCACTGTTTATATTTGTATAGAACAGTATTCTTGCCCTATTCTCGCTTGACAATTGGAGTGAAAGGTCATATAGGTA
Organism: uncultured Pirellulales bacterium; assembly: GCA_964530105.1. GTDB lineage: Bacteria > Planctomycetota > Phycisphaerae > Sedimentisphaerales > Anaerobacaceae > JAFGPJ01. The sequence continues at coordinate 5,199 of CAZHBL010000406.1, forward strand.
TTCAGACTTTTCACAGTTAACTTGATGGATCTGTGTATACGAGTGTTATTTTATTCATTCTGTCAAAGACTTCCGCAAAATGAGTGATTTTTGACAGAGGTCAGAGTTGATAAGCAAGG
>CAZHBL010000407.1:0-5301 GCA_964530105.1 uncultured Pirellulales bacterium
GACAGACAAAATCACTCATGGTAAAATACGCCAACCTTTCAGAGGTGGATATTTAACCGGCGGCCAGGTGCAGGTTTGGGTGCTCCTATCCGACGAGAAGTTCAACGAAACAGCAAAAAGGAGAAAAAAAATGAGCAGTGAGATAAACAGGAGAGAATTCATTCAATTGTCAGTCGCGGGGAGCGCCCTATGCCTTGGCGGTTCGAGCCTTGTGTTCGGCGCCGGTTCAAGAGGTTCGAAACTAATCAGTCCGGGCTGCCGGGGAACAAAAGTCAAAGTCGCCAGATTTTACATGGGCACCTCGGACGGCCTGTGGCCCAAGCCGAGGCTGGATTTCAAAAACGAGATTGGATTTTATGAATCCGAGTTTGAGAAGCTTAAAGGCGAGCTATCGGACATCGAATTCGTAATCGACCAACTGGTCTCGTCCCCTGAGCAGATAAAACCGTTCAAAAACAAGCTGGGGGAAGTTGATGGAATCCTGGCCATTCATTTCAACATCGGCGTAAGACCGATCATCGACGAGATTCTCAGCGTCGGTAAACCCACGGTCCTGTTTGCCGCTCCGTATTCCGGACACGGCTGGACCGGATTCGGCGCTTTGCAGAAGCAGGAACTGGGAGCCAAGCTCGAATGCATGCTCACCAGCGACTACAGCCGGTTGGCGGTTGCCGTAAGACCTTTCCGCGCGATTCATCATCTCAGAGAAGCCAAAGTCCTGAACGTCACGACCAGAAATCTTGATAATTACGCAAACACCATGAAGGACAAGTTCGGAACTCAAATAAAAAGAATTGACCGAGAACAGGTTCTCGACGCTTATAATGCCGTAAGTGACGGCGACGCCAAGGCGGAGACCGAACGCTGGATCAACGGAGCCAGGGAGCTTGTAGAGCCTTCCCGTTCAGATGTTTTCAAATCCTGTAAGCTAGCGCTGGCTTTCGAGAATATGCTAGATCAGGAAAACGCGACCGTGATGACTATCGACTGCTACGGCACAATGTGGGACAAAACAATCAAACTGCCTGCTTACCCTTGCGTTGGATTTACGAGGCTCAATAATATGGGCTTAGGCGGTATCTGTGAATCGGATTTACAGTCTGCTATGACTCACATAATATTCCAGGGATTGTCAGGAAAACCAGGCTTTATAAGCGACCCGACGGTCGACGAATCGAAGAACGCGATCATTTTGGCGCACTGCCTTGGCACAACGAAAATGGACGGCCCGGATGGGCCGGCCGCTCCGTACAAGCTGCGGACGGTCATGGAGCGAAGAGAGGGAGTTGTGCCACAGGTATTCATGCGAACCGGTCAAAAGGTTACTCAGGCAAAATTGGTTGGCACTGACTTTTTGCCTTACTTTACCGGCGAGATTATCGATGCTCCTGATATAGATAGAGGTTGCCGCACTAAGATTACAGTCAAGGTGGACGGCGACATCGAGAAACTGTGGAAGAACTGGACGAATGGCTTGCATCGAGTAACATGCTACGGAGATATCACAAAGGAGCTGGGTTCTTTCTGCAAATACAAAGATATTAAAATGGTCAACGAGGCCGTCTAAAACAGACGCTTCGCTATTCAATCTTACGTTGAGCCCCGTGTCTAACGCGGGGTTCTTTTTCGGAAGGGTATTCTTATGAACCGGCGTGATTTTCTAAAAGCGACAGGATTTAGCGCAGCTTCGGCGGCATTTTCGAGGCCGCTGTTTGCCGCCGAAGTGCAAAGAAACGAGATACTCGATCAGGCTGATGCCCGTATTGAAAAGCACCGGAAGGGCGATGCGGTATTGAAACTCGCCGGGCCGGATGGAAAACCGCTTCAGAACGGCCTTGCCGTAAAGATCGAGCAGAAGAAGCACCAGTTTCTGTTCGGCTGCAATATTTTCAAGCTGGGCCGGTGCAGCACATCGGAGGACAACGCGGCATACGAGAAACACTTCGCAGCGCTTCTGAACTTCGCTACGCTGCCATTCTATTGGTGGAATTACGAGCGTCGGCAGGGCCAGACAGACGATGAACGTACCGATCAAATCGTTCGCTGGTGCAAGGCACACAACATAACGACCAAGGGCCACCCCCTGGCCTGGAACTATGTGGATCCGCAGTGGCTGCCTAAGGAGCCGGCCGAAGCGATGCAGCTTCAGTTCAAACGCATTGCCCGATGCGTTCGGAAATTCAAAGGCGACATCGACATCTGGGACGTGGTCAACGAGGCCACGCATTACGACCGTGATGAAATCAAGAAGCAGGCGCCGATATTAACCGAGGCTATCCGGAAAATGGGCGTAGGGGCGTATGTCCGCGAGGCGTTCAAAACGGCCCGGCAGGCCAATCCAAATGCAACATTGCTAATCAACGATTACCGAACGGACCCCGATTATGCCAAGAAGGTAATTTCCGAACTTCTCGACGAAAACGACCGGCCGCTCTACGATGTTATCGGTATTCAATCTCACATGCACGGCGGCGTCTGGCCCATCGGGAAGATATGGGATGTTTGCGAAAGCTTCGCCAAATTCGGAAAACCGCTGCACTTCACAGAGACTACCGTGGTTTCGGGCCCGAAGACGCAGCAAGGCTGGCTGACCACGCCCGAAGGCGAGAAAAGCCAGGCCGAGCAGGTCGCGAAGTTTTACCGTATACTTTTCTCGCACCCGGCTGTCGAGGCCATCACATGGTGGGACTTCACCGACCAGAATGCGTGGCAGCAGGCTCCCGCCGGCCTCGTCCGAGCGGATATGACGCCGAAACCCGCATATAACGAGTTAGAACGCCTCATCAAAGGCAAATGGTGGACCCAGGCTGAAGTAACAACCGATGCAGCAGGCACTGCACGATTCCGTGGTTTCCTCGGGGAGTATGAAGTCAGCTCGCAGGTTGATGGCAAAAAGCTAACCGGCACTTTCCGGATCGACAAATCCACAAAGGAAATGATAGATGTTCAATTGAAAGCGTAAGCTGTACGCTCTTATTGATATTTCGATCCGAAGTGATATATATAAACGATTGAGAAAGGAAAAATGAGTGGCAAAACCACAAATCATAATTGACTACAAGAATGTAACATCTTCTGTAATCGGAGCAAAAGATGGAATCTCACCGAGGCAGCTAAAATCGCTCGGCAAGAAAATAACACCGTTGATTTCAAAGATAAACAAACAGCGAAAAGCCGGCGAGACTCCGTTCAGAGACCTGCCCTACAACAAAGGCATTTCGAAGGATGTAAATGCACTCGTGAAAACTCTTCGAAAAAAATGCGACTATCTCGTGGTCTTAGGCATAGGCGGCTCGGCTCTGGGAAATATCGCTTTGGATACGGCTTTACGCCCTTTTTTGCCCAATCCCAAAGACAAGCAATCCGGGAGACCACAGCTCTTCGTTCTTGATAACGTCGATCCCGCTCAATTCAAATCTTTTCTCGACTATATAGAACCAGCGCTTAAAAGGACTGTTTTTAACGTAATAAGCAAGTCCGGCAGAACCTCCGAAACCGCAGCACAGTTCATGACCATTCGTGAAATGCTCATTGATGCGCTCGGCAAGACCGGTTATCGAAAGCAGGTCGTGGCGACCACTGATGCAAAGGGGGGAACCCTGCGAAAAATAGCCGACAACGACAAGCTTCAAACACTCGAAGTTCCCGATGGCGTCGGCGGCAGATTCAGCGTCCTAAGTGCAGTCGGCCTGTTTAGTGCCGCGATGTGCGGTATCAATATAAGCCAACTCCTCGCCGGCGCTCGTGATATGGATGCTCGTGTAAAAACCACGCGATTCTTCGAGAATCCCGCGGCGATTAATGCCGCGATAAACTACCATTATTATACGCACTGCAAACACATCTCAGTAATGATGCCTTACAGCTATGCACTCAAGGATATGGCCGACTGGTACCGGCAATTATGGGCGGAGAGTCTCGGCAAGAAACTGGATTTGAATAAACGCCAAGTCTGGGTAGGCCCGACGCCGGTCAAGGCACTCGGCACTACCGACCAGCACAGCCAGGTGCAGTTGTATCGCGAAGGCCCCAATGATAAACTGTTCACTTTCCTCCAGGTCAATAATTTTGGCAGGGATGTCAAGATAGGCCCGGCGCCCGATTGCGCGCCGGAACTTGGTTTTCTCGCCGGCAAAAAAATGAGCACATTGTTCAACGACGAAAAGAAAGCGACCGAATACGCGCTCGTATGGGACAAACGTCCGTGTTTAACGGTCATCTTCGACCGTCTCAGTCCTCACACCGTCGGGCAGTTCATTTATCTCTATGAAGTCACGACGTCCTTAATGGGCGCTCTATTGGACATTGATACTTACAACCAGCCTGCAGTCGAATTAGGCAAAGAAGCCACGTTTGCACTTATGGGCAAAGAAGGATACTGCGAATATGTCGAAATGTCCTATAAAGAATTCGCAAAGAAGATTATAGCTGAAACCCAAATCGATGAAGAATATCTTGTTTAATGCGCGTGAATTTTGCATTCAGGAATACTGGAGACGAAAATGGATTACGCAGTGATAATGGCGGGGGGGACAGGCAAGAGATTATGGCCTCTCAGCCGGCAAAAACGTCCCAAACAGGTCTTAAAGCTCCTCGACGGCAAGACGCTTCTTCGTTGTTGTTTCGAGCGTCTGAGGCCTTTATTCGATATAAGAAACATTATTGTCCTTACGAATGCCGGGTATGCGGATATGGTCCGTGAAGACCTGTCGGAACTGCCCTTTAATAATGTAATTGCCGAACCGGCCGTACGCGATACCGCCGGCGCTATCGGGCTGGTCTCAACCGTCCTGAGCAAATATGACTCCGAAGCTACAATCGCCGTTCTTACCGCCGACCAGATAATAGAACCCGCCGAAGCGCTGCAACAGGGCCTCAAAGATGCCCTGACCTTTATCAACGACAACCCGGACGATATGATTACTTTCGGAATCCAGCCTACTTTTGCCAGTACCTCGCTTGGTTATATAAAATGCGGTAATAGCCGGGAATGTCCGAAAAGCAAAAACAAGATTTACTCCGTAAATGGATTCAGTGAGAAACCTGACGAAAAGACTGCCAAAAAGTATCTTGACGCCGGCCAATACTTCTGGAACTCCGGCATGTTCGTATGGAAAGCCAAAACAATTCTGGCTAATCTGGCGAAGTTTCTACCGGAAGCCACCGAGCCGTTGGTCAAAATCCAAGCTGCCTGGGACAGCCCAAGTCAACAACAAACGCTTCAGGATTGGTTTGTAAAGCTGCCAAAAATCAGCATTGACTACGCCGTAATGGAAAAGGCCGACCGAGTCAATGCCATAA
>CAZHBL010000408.1:0-5292 GCA_964530105.1 uncultured Pirellulales bacterium
GCCCCTGGTACGATCATTTCCCATTCGATTTCTTCGCCCAGATAGTCAATCCGAACAGAATCGTCGATTCATACGAATGGACTTTCGAGCTTTCGCCGAAACAACAGATCAGCCGGGATGAACTTATCCGAAACGCCCAGAATTTGAAAAAGCAACTGCAATAGAGGAGTTGTATTTGAAGCTAAAGGTTCACACTCAAATTCTTATTGCCATCGTTTTGGGGGTCGTTGTTGGAATTCTGCTGGGGGAAAAAACCGCCCACATCAAGATTGTGGGGGACATGTTCATTCGGCTGCTCAAAGCTATTATCATACCATTGATTCTGGCTTCGATGGTAGCGGGCATCGTAAGCCTTGGCGACGTTCGCAAATTGGGCAGGATCGGCCTGAGAACGTTTATTTATTATACTGCCACTACAACTCTGGCCGTGGGCGTTGGGCTTATTTTAGTCAATCTGATGAAGCCCGGGGTCGGTGTGGATATTGGGATCGAGGCGGCAGCCGATTTATCCGGCGGAGAAGTACCTTCGGTTGTGTCTATTATCAGGGACATTATTCCGGCAAATATATTCGACGCCATGGCAAAGGATAAAGTGCTGTCGGTTATATTCTTCTCTCTGCTTCTGGGCGTTGCTATCAGCAGCGTTGGGGAAAAAGGCAGGCCGTTAGTGACCTTCTTCGAAGCTTTCAACATGGTGATGATGAAAATAACCGACTGGATTATGCGTCTGGCGCCTTTTGGAGTGTTTGCCCTGATGGCTTATACAATCGGATCGATGGGATTGTCTGTCATCAAGCCTCTGATAGTGTATATGGCCACGGTGGTTCTGGGTCTGACCATCCACGCCTGCGTAACGCTGCCGGTCTTATTGAAAACTTTCGGTAAATATTCGCCATTGAAATTTTTCAGAGATGTATTCAGTGCCGTGGCTACAGCTTTCAGCACGGCCAGCAGCGCAGCGACACTGCCGATTACAATGGATTGCCTGCAGGAAAACACCGGCGTATCCAATAAGGTAACGAGCTTTGTGCTGCCATTGGGAGCTACGGTGAATATGGACGGCACGGCTTTGTATGAGGCTGTCGCTGCGATGTTTATCGCCCAGGCATACGGAATCGACCTCAGTATCGGCCAACAACTGATTATCATGCTCACGGCAACGCTTGCATCAATAGGGGCCGCGGCCATTCCCGGCGCGGGGCTCGTTACGATGGTAATCGTGCTAAAGGCCGTGAATCTGCCGCTCGAAGGTATCGGAATGATTTTAGCCGTGGACAGAATATTGGATATGCTCCGAACGGCCGTAAATGTCTGGGGAGACGCATGCGGAGCCGCCGTTGTTGCCCGATTGGAAGGCGAAAAATTGAATAATTAAGCTTGTGAAGCACAAATCCACAATTCACAGGGCTGTTTAGAGGCCTTAAAAGGCAATTTTAGCATATTTTTTCAGTTGCTATGCCATAAGGTTGTCACTCCTGCGATTTTTTTTCTTGTGTTTTTCCTCTCAAACACACTATTTACCGATTATGACCGGACAGTGGCAGATATCATATAAAAATCATTAACCTGAAAGGAGATCGATATGACAAAATCTAAACAACCAAAAAGAAAAACACCAAGAGAACCAAACGTCAAAAGGATCACGGTCGATGAACGTTTCAGCGATTGGTCTATTCGTTTCCTTATTGCGACCTTGGCCGCTGGAACGGTAACATCCGGCAAAAAAATCGAATTTCAAAACATCAATTGCTGGAATCCTGAAAAGTGTTTCTACGTAACCAGAAAGAATTTTAAATCCCGCTTGGGAATAGGCAGTAATAAAAAATTGCTGGATTGCGCGGTAAAGGAAGTGATCGGTGAAGTAGAACAAAAACCTACGGCAAATTTGCTATGGCTGGGCCTTGAGGAGGGGCAGGTTTTTATAGTAGGAAACTTCCAAGTACAAGGTGACAGATTCGAACCGGAATACCTGACTATTTCGAGTATGTCGGCTACAGACTTTCTGAGAGTTGATCGTATTGAACGGTTTAAGGACAATTCCAAGAATTTGTATTCCAGGGCACTTTGCGGTAAGGAGAAAATCCGATGAGTACTAAAATCAAAGCTGAAGATCTTGTTTTTCACTTTTTAAACGTCGGTTTCGGTGACACGGCAGTGATCGAACTACCTCCAAACACGAGCGGCGAACGCCTGCTGGGAATTGTTGATTGTTGCGATGGCGATAAAACGCTTAAGTACGTTAAGCAAATAAAACAAGTCCGCTCCAACGATGGCATAGACATTGACGGCGTTGCGTTTATCTGTGCCACTCATCCTCACTACGATCATATCAGCGGAATAAAAGCGTTGTTGAAAGACCCGGAAACATGCCCCAAGGAGTTTTGGGACAGCGGCTTCAGACACAATTCGACCACCTATCAGGAGATTTTAGAAACTATCTGCAGCAAGGGTATCGACATGAGGCGAATTTCGTCTGGAATGGAATGGTATTTCGGGAATCTCAGAATAACAGCGCTGGCTCCCTCGGTACTCTTGAGAAACCGGTACGCAACTTATGGAGTTGACATGAATAATGCCTCGATCGTGCTGCGATTCGAACACAGGGATAAGGACGCTGTAACCATTGAATCCCTACGCTACGAAGGCGGCTATGATCCGGAAATTGAACGGGACGCCAGCCAGGCCGTGGTCATAATGGGAGGCGATGCGGAATTCGATAGCTGGTCACACGTCAGCCAGGAGTATCCGTATATTGAGAGAACCAGCACACACGAACCGCTTGTCAAAAAAATGGTCAACCTTCTTAACTGCTGGGCAGTCAAAGTGGCTCACCATGGCAGCATGCACAGCACACCTTTGGACGTATACGAACGGATGTCACCGTCTCTCGCGATTATTTCAACAAAGCAGGAAAAAAGTACCAAGTCCCTGCCCTGGAAGCAGTTGGAGCGTAACTTGTTCCCTCACCAGATAGCCACGTCCGCTCTGGAGGAATCGAAAACTCGAATCCTCACAACAGACGGCTCATACGAGATAGACGAAGGACTTGATAATAATCATGAGGGAACCATTGTGTTAGTTGTTCCGCCCGGAAAGAAACCTCGCTATATGAAACTGGACGATTCTGCTGACGCCGATGCAATACCACTTGGTTCTGTATAACAGTTCAAGTCATACAATCTATGCAAAATATTGAACCAGATTTTATATAGTTCTGAGGCAAGTGGCTGAATATCGTTTATACAAGATTGGCCTTGTACCAGTCGATAGCCAATCGCAGGCCGTCACTGAATGAGACTTTCGGTTTATAATCGATCAGGTTTCGGGCGGCAGTAATGTCGGCGAGGGAGTGTTTTACGTCGCCTGGGCGCGGGGCGACATATTTAGGTTTTACGCTTTTACCGAGCAGGTTATTTATCATATCGATGATTTCATTAACGGTTACGGCCTGGCCGCAGGCGATATTTACGACTTCGCCTTGAGTGCGTTTGGCCCGTGCGGCGAGTAAATTGGCGTCGACTACGTTGTCGATATACGTGAAATCCCGGCTCTGCTCGCCGTCGCCGTAAATGGTCGGTGGTTCGTCCTTCAAGATAGCTGTTACAAAAGCCGGAATGGCGGCGGCGTATTGACTTGCCGGGTCCTGGTATGGGCCAAAGACGTTGAAATACCGCAGTGAAATGGTCTCAAGACCGAAGATCTTGTAGAAGACCGAGCAATAGTATTCCCCGGTGAGTTTGGCGACCGCGTAGGGCGAAAGAGGGCTCGCAAGCATCGTTTCGACCTTGGGTGAGGTAGGTGCATCACCGTAAGCTGAGGAACTCGCCGCATAGACAAAACGTTTTATGCCGGCATCACGGGCAGCTAAGAGAAGTGTAAATGTTGCATCCACACAATGTTTGTGTGTGGCGGCAGGATTGTCAATACTCACGGGCACCGAGGGTAAAGCCCCCTCATGCAAAACGACGTCAATATCTTTCATAGCCGATTGGGCGACCTCCGAATCGCCCATATCGGCCTGGATAAATTCTATTTTGTCTACTACTTTGGCAAGATTGCTTTTTTTGCCTGTGAGAAGATTGTCAACAACTCTTACAAAGCAGTCTTGCGAAACGAGCCTTTTGCAGATATTCGAACCGATAAAGCCGGCTCCGCCGGTAACCAGAAACTTCTCCATCAAATCAGCCTCATATAAAAAATTCGACTTACAGGATTAAAGACATCTACAAGTATTCTTTATTGTATCCGGGAGACTCAGGCAGTGCTACTCGCAAGTCTCGCCTGTTTTTGATATTTTCTGTAAGATTTGAATTGCTCCTGGAAATAGCCGCCCTTGATTGCCCTTGCGGCAAAGAGTACGCAGCCGACTATCCTGGCATTGACATCCTTCAACTCGCGGATCGTTCTCTGGGCGGCGCCTCTGCTTGTTGCCGCGGCGTTAAATACCAGTAGCGTCGCATCGACAAACCCGGCGAGCACTTTGGCGTCACTCACCAGCAGCACTGGCGGCCCGTCAATTATGATATAATCGTAGTCCTTGCACTGCTTTGCGAGCAGCTCTTCCATTCTCGTGCTGCCGAGCAGCTCGGCCGGATTGGCAGGCAACGGCCCGCATTCGATTATATCGAGATCCTCTATGCCGCTGGGCCTGACCGCTTCGGCGGGAGTGCACTGGTGCATCAGAACACTGCTCAAACCAAAATCAAAATGCTCTGCCGATTCTTTAACTTCCACTTTCGGAAAGAGCAAGTGCAGATTAGGCTGCCTGAAGTTTGCATCGATCAGCAGTACTTTTTTATCCGTGGCGACAAAAGTTGTAGCAAGATTCACAGCCACAGAAGTCTTGCCGTCACGTGCCATGCCGCTGCTGATAAGCAAAGTCTTTAAAGATTCCGGAGGGCCGGACAGCTTCAAATTTGTCTGGCATCGTCTGTACGATTCGCTTATGACCGAATAAGGCGCCTGGCGAACAGCGTGACACAGGTCTACCCGTCGAACCTGACTATCCTCAGATGCATCGGGGATAACACCAAGAAGCGGAATACGCAGAAATCTTGCAACGTCGGTCGGTGTCCGCACAAGGTCGTTGGCAAGCTCGACAAGAAAGGCCAGGCCTAAGCCAAGCAGCAAGCCCAATATCGTTCCGCTCGGGAACCAAAGCCACCACTGGCGGGAAAACACCATTTCCAGCGGTATCGGAGCAAGCCCGACAGCCAGTACTTTTGGTGTCTCCGGATCATTGTACATTATCTTGAATTTCTCAATCTGCTCTTTGATTGAGTCGAGCATTGT
>CAZHBL010000409.1:0-5289 GCA_964530105.1 uncultured Pirellulales bacterium
AAAACTTTCATCTGTTCACATCATGAGCCGGACAAAATCAACTGGGATGGGTATAGCTTCGACGTTTAAGAAAGGACATTTGACGATGGGCACTTGCCGAAAAACAATTCTGTTGTACGCCGTGTGGTTATTACTCTGTTGCAGTGAGGGGACATCGGCAAACCTCGTGGCCAACGGCTGTTTCGAAGAAATCGAGCAAGGCCAAGTCCCTGGCTGGGCCCAATTGTGGACGAGGAAGCCGAACTCCGGAGAAGCTACTCTGGACAAGGAAATCTTCCACAGTGGAAATTATGCGGTCCGTATCGAGCACCGGGGGGCGGAAGATTGGAGTTTCAGCTCCGAAAAGCGCCTTGATGTCAAGCCCGGCGACCTTTTCACACTTCAAGCATGGGTGAAGATCAAGGGGACAGGCAACACAACTTTAGGGGTGATAACTTATGACAAAAAAGGGGAAGCCCTTGAGTGGACTTTCGGCGGGCGCACTGCGGCAGGCCCCTGTGACTGGCATCTTCTGCACTCGAGGTTTGTGATTCCCCGGAACGTTGCCGCAATAGGCCCCCGCCTGATCGGATATCAGCCCGCCACAGTCTGGTTGGATGATTTCTCGCTGGCGAAAGAGGCCAACGTGATGGAAATGCGCCCCAAAGATATGCCGGAAGCGCTCTCTATCAGCAATGCTGCGATCTCTCTGGCGCTTCATACCGAGGATGCAACCTTGTCCGTAACCGACAAGCGCACAGGGCAGAGCTGGCGACAACAGTCCTTAGCCGAAGGAGTAATACTCCGCAGTGCAAAAGTCGCCGGCGGTATCGAGATGACCTTGCTCGACGCGCCGTCCGGAATGGATGTCCAAACGGTCTTTCAATTGGAGCCGGATCGTCCTGAGTTCACCGTCACACTTTCAGCCAAAGGTGACCTCGAACAGCCTATTCGGTTTCCGCACCCGTTCGTAACAGAACCAGGCACGTATCTTGTGGTACCCATGAATGAAGGGATATCCTACCCCGTCGATGATAAGACAATCAACACAATGCGGCTTATCGCATATGGCGGACATGGTATTTGCATGACCTTCTGGGGTGTAACAGACGGCCAGAAAGGGCATATGGCCATCATCGAAACACCCGACGATGCCTCCATTCAAATAAGACGACTTGATGGAAAGCTCTGCATCGCACCTGAATGGGACTCACAGAAACAACGCTTCGGCTATACCCGGAAATTGCGATATATTTTCTTCGACAAAGGCGGGCACGTTGCCATCTGCAAGCGATATCGCCGGTACGCACAAGAGATCGGCAAGCTCAAGACTTTGGAAGCAAAGCGGCGTGAAAATCCGAACGTGGATTTGCTGATTGGGGCGGTAAACATCTGGTGCTGGGAAAGAGATGCCCTAACGATTATCCGGGAAGCCAGGAACCTTGGCATAAACCGTATCCATTGGAGTAACCGAAAGCCGCCGGAAGTTATAAAAGCGATGAATGAAATGGACGGTGTCCTGACGAGCCGTTACGACATCTATCAGGATTTGATGGATCCGCAGATTGTCAAAGACAAGCTCCGCGGTGCGCATCCGGACTGGACCCAGGCCGGTTGGCCGGATGACATCATGCTCGATTCCAAGGGCAAGCCTCTACAAGGATGGCGTGTCAGAGGCAAAGACGGGCAGATGTACCCGTGCGGTGTGTTGTGCGATAAACAGGCGATAAAGCACGCCGAACAGCGCGTCCCCGCCGAACTAAAGACGAGTCCGTATCGCTGCCGCTTTATCGATACGACGACCGCCTCGCCGTGGCGCGAATGTTATAATCCGAAGCACCCGATGACCCGCAGCGACAGCCGGCACTGGAAGATGGAGCTGCTGCGTTATATGTCGGAACAGATGAAGCTGGTCACCGGAAGCGAAACGGGACACGATGCCGCGGTTCCGTATGTGCACTATTTCGAGGGCATGTTAAGTCTCGGGCCGTATCGCGTTCCCGACGCCGGGCGAAATATGAGAAAGATCTGGGACGAGGTCCCCGAGCAGGTGGCCAAGTTCCAGTTGGGGCACAAATACAGGCTGCCGCTCTGGGAGCTTGTCTATCACGATTGCGTCGTCGCGCAGTGGTACTGGGGTGATTACAATAACAAGCTGCCCGCGCTGTGGCAGAAACGCGACCTTTTCAATATTCTTTACGGCACGGCCCCAATGTTCATGTTCGACCGCGGCTTATGGGAGCAGAACAAGGAACGTTTCGCTCGCAGCTATAAGAATATCTGCGACGTAACCCGCGCCGTGGGCTACGCCGAGATGACCGGACACAGCTTTCTTACGCCCGACAGAGACGTCCAGCAAACGACTTTTGCCAACGGCGTCACCGTCACGGTCAACTTCGGCGATAAACCTTATCGCTTACCCGACGGCAAAGAAATCGAGTCTATGAGCTATCTCGTTTCCGGGATACACTAATTTGAAGTAAGAGTCACTGTCGGCATCTTGTAACAAAAGGCCCAGTATCGTGATTCACTCCATAGTGACTCAGCCGGAAAAGGCTGGCCGGGAAACAGCTCTCTGTTATCGGGTACATGCTCAATTTTGATTTGAAGGCGCGCCACTCCCTCGGTCAAATGTCGCGGAATGAGAAATTCCTCTTCGCGCCAGCGGCGGTTGCTCGTGATGATTGTATGCTGCGTCTTACCAAGCTCGCCTTCGGAGCGGGGATAGCTGTAAACACAGGTGTTGCTGCCGGCTGTATACCACTGGCCGACGTATTGCCATTCGGTGCCAGCAGTGTCAGATCTGACCCAAACTTTAGCACGCTGGTTCGGGTAGAGATAGTCAAATTTGCGGCGCAGCATCACGCCCAGATTATTCGGGTCCAAGCGCATTTTGAACTGAGATGTACCCTTCATCGTCTGGACGTAATCCTGCTCGGCGGGAAAGTGCATCCGGGCGCCGCGACTATCCGGACCCCACTCATAGCGTGAGACCAGAGCATAAGGCTCGCCGGCGGTGGGGGATTCGTACTCATGCTCACGGATTCCGATTTTCTTGCCGCAACAATGGAAATGGTCGGTCAGAACGAGGCTTGAAGAATCTATTCCATACCAGTACACAACGCCGGAGTAATGCTCCGTCGATTCATTGGTGCCCCCATGTTCGAGACCGATGACCGCGCGATTTCCGAACGGGAAAATATCCGCGATTAAAAAGCGGTAGGCCGAATTGAGCAGGTCTTTTTCGTCTTTCACATCCTTTTTCGCAGTTCCCACGGGATGGCCGGCCAAAGGCAGCGTCATATTGCGTCCGCCCCAATAATCACCGCCGCCGCCCCATTCTTCTGTCCCCGTACCCCAAGCCTGGGGCGTTTTGCTCTGGTCGAATAAAAACCTCGGATCGCCCTCCAGCGTAGGCAGAAATCCATTGCGTGTGAAAATCCAGCTCATGCCGACAAAGTTGCCGCTCCATTCGCCGCCGCCTTCGACTTGGGAAGTGTCGAGAAAAACTAAGTCTTTGCCCAGTTCCGGCTTGGGATGGTCGCTGTAGGTTGCATGGAAATAGCCGGCGTGATTAATCGGATCGGTGAAGGGCACAGTGCGAATCTCCCACTTGATATCATCGAATGAAAACCCCTGTCGCTCCACCGTATGGTGTCCTGTGGACTGGATTTCGATCTTCGCACGTTGGAAGAACGGCATCGGCCAGTAACAGGAAAGATACACGTTTTTCTCATCGTAGCGAATAACTAAAGGAAAACCTTTAACCAGATACTCGCGATTGTCGTTATTGTAGAGGTGGCCGGCTCCGAAGAAAAGGTCGATAGGGGCATCTACCGAAGAATGCCAGCGGTGGTCCCACGTAATACGCAGGCGGCATCGGCCGAATTCGTACGCATCCTTTCGCGGCACGGTAAATTTAAGCATCCGAACCGTCGCCGGGGCCTGTTCTAATTCCAGAACGGTCGTCCACTGGTAAGGATTTAGTTTCAACTGACCTGTATGGGTTGTGACTCCTTGGCCTTTTGGTGCTATATCAGTTCCGGCACGATTTATCAAATCCAGCACATCTTTTGCCGGCGGCGTTCTGTCCCACGATTCGAGAGGTCGGGACAGATGCTTCATTCCCGGGCTGAAGATATGATAGATGTAGTAACCTGTGCCGTAGAAGGTCCGCGTGTAGGCGATGCGGAACGAATCTTCAAATGGCAGCGGCACCCACATCAAATCTGCACCTTTGGTAGTCGACCATGTCCACGTCAGCGGATTTGGGAACAGCTCTTCTGGAATGAAAGTAGTTCTCTTTAATGTTTTTTGGGCGTTGACGGGATCGGCGGTGGCGGTTTCTTTAACGATGAAATCTTCGCCATCCACTTCGTAATGCCAGGGGCTGCCGTGCCAGTGGTTGGTTCGCATAAAGTAGAGAACGCCTGGGCCTTCGACGTCGAGCGCAACGTTAAATTCGTCGGACTGCTGATAGAGATAGTGGCTGGCGTCGGCGCTGCGATTATTGCCCTCGCGGTCGTATGTGCTCCGCATATAGGCGCGGACTCCGATACGTTGATAGGGGAGCCTGTCCCACATCCGGTAGGCGTCCAGTCCGACCGGAATGACGGGCGGCTCATCTGATTGCACAAAGGGGTGTGAATCACCACATCGGCATATCGCTGGCAAATAACATAAGATAAATATAGCCAACGTATGCAAAAATCGCCGTGTGTTGATTTCCATATAAACCTCAAGCTGCAGCTTCTATTTCCTTTTATTTTGCCATTCGTAAATCGACGCCACCTTCGGCATGGGCCTCGGGGCATCACCGAGAGGAAGAGCCTTGTTGTCTTTGACGATGGTGTCACTTACCTTGCCGGCTAAAAGACGACCGTTTCCGCCGTATAATTTGTTGCCGATTATCTCAATGCCGAAGCAGTCCGGCGTGCCGAGCGTAACCATAGGCGATTTGTTATCCTTCAGGACGAAGACGTTGTCTTTGATAATGTGGTCGAAGCTGACGGTTTTGGCCGATATGCCGGGGCCGTTATCCACAATGAAACGGTTGTGAAGAATCAGCCAGTTCTCATTCATGCCGCCCATCCAGAGGCCCGCTCTTTCTGAGCTGACGTCGCAGTTATAAACAACGTTTCTCGGGCCGTTCGGACCGTGCGCCTCATCTTCAGGCGGCGAGGCCCACATCCCGTAGCCGTATCCCCCATTACCGCGGACGGATTCGATTACACACTGCTCGATAAGGTTTTCATTCGTCCATCCCGAATGCCACTGGCCGTCGCTCTCGTGGAAAACACTTTTGCGAAT
>CAZHBL010000410.1:0-5252 GCA_964530105.1 uncultured Pirellulales bacterium
AATTTCTTTGAGTTTTTTTGCATCCAGCGGAACTTGATTTTGTTGTGTCTTCATAGTATTGCTCCTTTTTAGTTCTAATTTTTTACTTTATGCACAATATACTACAGACATGTCTGTATTGCAAACATAAAATAAAAAAAATCAAAAAATTTTCTCGTATCTCAATTATTAGCCTAAAAAATCAGGGGAATCTTGCTTTTAGGGCGTATTTTGCTTTTTCCTGTATGTGATAGTACGACAGAGTTAAAGAACAGATTTAGCAGGAATGACAAGCATCCAACATCGAGCACTGAGCCGGCCCGCTGCACCCAATTTTGTTAGGTGTTCTTTTCCATACCAATAATATGTGTCCTGTAATCGACTCAAGGTTCGCATTTTTACTTATAAATATTGTACAGAATTCAAGCATATTTCGGGGACAATTCTCCTGACGCCATTCAATCTCAATCCGATAAACAATGCATTCCTACTCAATAATAAATACAAAGAATTCATTTTATCCTTTTCGTTTATGCACAAAAATTCACCTAACCCCCTTTTCAACCTTGAATATGTAAAAACTGGTTATCTTGCACCCGTTTTGCTCCGATATTTCATTTAGAAAAAAGCCAACAGTAGCACTTCTGTTTCTTTATAAATTTTGGGGCAGAACAAAATGGGGATTTCTGAGACAAGGTTTAATATCACAGGAGTAGAACATCTCGATAGCGCAATACGGAACCTGACAAATATAGCCGAAGAAGTTGTTGAAACCGTTTTGGAACGTGGTTCTCTAACAAAGCGAGAAATTCTGGAAGCTTGGGATTTGTGTGATGTAATTTATCCGGCGCTACAAGAACAAGTACTTGCATTAGATAAATCTTTACAAAAAGGACCTAAAAGGTCAGGTGGATTCATTGTAAAGAAACAGAAGGTATCCCCTCAACAGGAGGCGAATGGTGATATCGTTTTCTTACGAGAAGGTTGGGAAAAAGACACTGCAGAAAGGTTATCACAATTAATTTCCTATTCTGATTTGGAAAGTTTTCTTGGAGGTCTTCAACAGACGCTGAGGCAAGTAAGAAAAGCTGAAACAAAGGAAGATAGAAGAGGTACAAAACATGAATTTGCAGCGGCCCTTGTACTAAGATATGGTAGAGATTTATTAGCATGTAAAGAGATTCGTCAAGCAGTAGCAAAGGCTTGTAAAACAACATTTCCTGGAAAGTGGCATCCGGGTAAAACTTCAGCCATAGAATTTGTTAAGAAGACTGGTTTTTCATCAGAACTTGCAGGTATTCCTGTCAACGATAGACCCCCGGATTACGAATATCTGGAAGGCAAAATCACTTTAGGAGAACTGAGGCCATTTCAACAAGAGGTTAAAACAAAATTACGACAAATACTGGATGATTGTTCAAGAGGTATCGTAACGCTCCCTACGGGAGCAGGAAAAACACGTGTGGCTGTTGACTGTATCCGAGATTGGCTCACAGAAAAATACGGTTTACTAACTAGCCCAACAAAAAGAGCCGCCGTGCTCTGGTTGGCTCACACAGAAGAACTTTGTGAACAGGCGTATTCATGCTTCAAAGATGTTTGGGATACATCTGCTAATGTATGTCCTCTTTTGTTAGTCCGATTCTGGGGGCGTTATACAAATGAAATGACTAACCATCGAGATACCCTGAAACAGATCACTAACAAACCCAGCGTCCTCGTATCAACCCCTCAACGAATTGTAAACTTACTTAAAGAAGAAGGGGCTGTAGTAAAAGATTTAAAAACCTCACTCAGCCTACTTGTAATAGACGAAGCTCACAGAGCAGGAGCGCTATCGTACAAGAAAATTATAAACGCACTGGCTAATGCGACAGAACAAGTGGCAACTGTTGGCCTAACGGCAACCCCATTGCGTAAGGAATACATCAAAGATGATCCATATGGGGGCACCCAAGACCTCCGTGAGATATTTGGGGGTAATCTTATCGAGCCCAAGAAAACACTTGGAGACAAACCGAGACAAAGACTACAAGAAATGCGAATTTTGGCTTCTCCGGTTTTCGAAACAATATACACATCCACCGTTATTAATGTACCTAATGTTCCAGACGATAATTTGTTCTCAGACGAAGATGCATTAAAAATAGATAGGATTCTTGCGATTAAAGTCGACAAATCTACTCGGCGACTTGTAGTGCTAGATCATATTCTCTCTATTGCGCAGGATTCGAACAATTCAATATTATACTTCGGACCCAGTGTTCGTGATGCTGAATGCATGACTTACCTTCTTAGACGTCATCACATTCCTGCAGAGGTCGTTCATGGCGGCACTCGTCATGCTACTCGAAGGCATATCATTAATGAATTTAAAGCAAAGAATATTAGCGTTCTTTGCAATTGTGAAGTTCTTACAACAGGTTTTGATGCTCCAGTGGTAAGCCACCTTGTAATTGCAAGGCCTACAGTCAGTGCTGTTCTTTATGAACAGATGATCGGAAGAGGTTTACGCGGGCCGGAATTTGGCGGCACTGAAGAATGCATAATTCTAAACTGTGAAGACAATATTAGAGGTGATCGTTTTCGACTTGGATACGATGAGTTCATTAGGAAAGTATGGGAAATGCAAGAACTAATAGAATGCAAGGAAAGTAATTACACTTTGTGTTGACACCTCGTTCAATTAATTATTGTTAAGTCGTGCGCGGGACTTTTATTTAAGACATCGGCTCAGAAATCCATCAGTTTCAGGACATCTTCGATAGTGCCTTCCTTGGTGACTCGGCGGCCTTCCTTAGAAGAACCTTCAAAGACCAGATACTCCTTCTTCGCCTTGATGGGAAGCGAGAGTTTGTAGGGCCGGCATTTAGGGATGGCATCCACCGCACGCCGGGCGCCCTCGTAGAGGGCCTTGCGGGTATCGTCGAACGGGTAAAGTTCTGCCGCTTCGCGCGAGATACCCCGCTTGACGGCCACCGCAACACAATTTGGCCCGAAGAATTTTGTGGCCTCCCGGCAGGTCGCCTCGTCGCCTGTGACCATGATGGTCGGGATGTCATAGTGCCCGGCTATAGCCGCACATTGAGCTAACTCGCCGGACTCAACACCGTTGTACCAGTACCGGTTTTCCGAACGCGATGACTGTGTATGGCAGAGGACGCCGTCTGGTGTGCCCATCATGGCGTGGGCGCCTAACTGGATCAGACCGTCGAATGAATCATCAAGGTCCGTGAGCGGCCCCGGACGCGGTTTGCCGGTGATGTACTTGGCGCCAGGCTCCATCAGGTGCGGAACAAACGCCTGCGAGCCATGCCCGTCAAGCACTACGATGTCGAACACATTGGCGGACCGCAGCCCGCGGACTACGGCCGCAATGTCGCCCATCAAGTATTCCTTCGCTTTCTCACCCAGTGGATTGCCCGGCTCGCGTGTCTGGGCGAACTTGTACACGCCGCTCGCCCCTTCCAGATCGGTGACAATGTAGATACGAAGCGGCTTTGCCGAAAGTCGCGGAACAAAGCAGGCAAGCACGAACAGCAAGGCAATAAGATGGCTGGAGAAAAATTCTGATCTGTTCGTTCGATGTGCTGCCAATGATTTTGGCCAGTTCGATTTATCTTTCATTATTCTCACCTCTTTATTTTGAGTTTATGGCTTGCTTTGCTCTTTGCTTACAGCTAATCGAGTCCGAATTCAACGCTAATGTTACTAAACCACAGCAAACCAAGTCAATCTTTTAATCCTTGCGACTTAATCACACACATCTTCGGATACGTATTAAGGATTAATCTATTGACGGAGCTAAAACCACACGGAAGCCATAGCTGTAGAACTTGCCGGCCGGTGTGCCCCCGCCTCGATTAGCCGAGCGGCAGTGCGTGGGATAGAGCCCCCAGGAACCGCCCCGGCAGACACGGTAGGTTTTGTCGCCGGAATCGTTGTTTAGAGGATCTTCTTTAGGAGATTTAGCGTAGTAGTCAGGTGCGTACCAGTCCATGC
Source organism: uncultured Pirellulales bacterium (assembly GCA_964530105.1). Taxonomy (GTDB): domain Bacteria; phylum Planctomycetota; class Phycisphaerae; order Sedimentisphaerales; family Anaerobacaceae; genus JAFGPJ01. Next base: position 3,982 of record CAZHBL010000410.1, read on the forward strand.
ACCACTCCCACACGTTGCCCGCCATGTCATATAGGCCAAGCTCGTTCGGACGCTTTGTGCCTACCGGATGCGTTTCGTCCTCGCTGCCGGGATGGTGCCATGCCACCTCCTCCGGATCATTCGAGCCCGGATAGTTGTAGTTGCGGCTTTTGGTACCGCCCCGTGCGGCGTATTCCCATTCGGCCTCCGTCGGTAGGCGATAAACAAATCCATCTGGCAGTCGGGATGCTTTACGCTCTCGCTGCGTCAATTTGCGGCAGAACTCGACCGACTCGTGCCAGGAAACCATCTCGACAGGTAGTTCATCGCCTTTGTATTTACTCGGATCCGTCACCATCAGGGCACGCCACTGCGCCTGAGTAATTTCACAAGTCCCCATCCAGTAGCCGCGGCTAATCTGAACCTCATGAACCGGCTTCTCATCGTTCGGCCCCGATTCGGCCGAGCCCATTCGGAACGTGCCGGCCTTTACATAGACACACTTGATACCAAGGTCGGGAATTATTCGGTTCTCTTCCGGCCCTGGTTTTGTCGTTGGCGGTACGCTGGACTCATCGGCGGATTTTGCCAGTGAGAGCGACATACAGTTCAAAATCATCAGGAATACAACAACAAGGGCAATTTTTTGCATTTTTTGTTCTCCTGAAGAGCCCTACACCCAGCATGCAAAGTTGGCAAATGAGGTTGACCTACGTCTTCGCTTCAACTCCGTCAATTGCTATGAGAGAGCCTTTGGACGCGCCGGCACGCAATTTTTTTGCGTTTTGATATTCTTTTGAATTGTACCAGTCTTTTGCTTTGGCCAGGGATGGGAACTCCAGAATGATCATCCTCCGGGTTTCTTCAGGGCCCTCCAGTGCTACCGCTTCACCGGCTCTGGCAATGAATCTTCCGCCGTATTGCGCGATAGTGCCCGGCCCTACCTTTAGGTACTCGTTATATTTGTCCCAATCGGTGACCTCTACACGAGCAATAACGTATGCCGGCATTTCCATTCTCCTTCTTTATCTGCTCAAGAAATCAAAGGATTGTATCGCGGGCTTGAAGCCTGCGATTCAAGGACGCTCGCGCCCTCAAGACCTATATGTAAGGCTACGGCCTATCAGGCTTCGATCTTGTCGATTACCACCTGGAGATACTTCTGGCGGTGGCCGATGCGTTTTTTGCTGTTTTTCCGCCTGCGGAAGTACATCGGATAGAGCTTTTTATCCTTGATAACGGCATCTTCGGCGGTGGTTTTGAATGAGGCGATCACCTTCGCACCTTCGAGA
>CAZHBL010000411.1:0-5234 GCA_964530105.1 uncultured Pirellulales bacterium
GCCGGATGAAACACCCGGAGAGATTATTGTCCAAAATAATCTTACTGAAAATTGCCGGCTTGTTTATGTTTGGTTTGACGATGGGATTGACACGAACACTAAGGCCTGGTTTCGAGTAGGACCTTCCGGTTGGCAGAACGGCGGAAAAATCGTCCTGCTCGATGAAAAGGACCAGCCATATACGATTGTAGTCAACCGCATTAATCGAATTGTCGCATTAGAAGAAGGTAATATAGAGCTTTTGGAGCCGAAATCTAAAGATGATCTGCCGTTCTAAAACACTTACTATGAGAAAGAAGGCTTTCAGCCTGGTAGAGGTCTTAATGGCCGTGGCGATTCTTGCTCTTATCAGTTCAAGTGTACTGGTTGTTATCGATCGCTGCGTGGCCTCGGCGGCAGCTTCGGCGCTGCGAATGCGGGCTTTTGAAGTTGCCCGGGAGAATATGGAACAGCTTCTTGCTTCTGCCACAGTGAAAGAAAGCGTTGAGTATGGTGTCAGTGAGATATATCCCGACATTGGATGGCGAACGGTTGTTGAGACGTTTTACGAACCGATCACTGCGCGGATGTGGATTAGAGGTGTTTGCTCGGCCCAGTATAATGATCCAAACGGAATAGAGCAAAAAATTGAGCTGACACACTGGCTGACCGATTTGACAAAAGATCAACTGCTCCAGATTGAGAGTCGTGACGAACAGGAACAGGGAGACTTGTCCGCCGAACTCATCGAGACGATGGAAGATGCCGCCGATTATGCCGGTGTCGATGTCGATACTATCGATCAGTGGCTTCAGAACGGAATGCTCACTACCGAAGACGGCTCTTTTATCAAAGACAATCTCAATCTCTATAAGGACAGTAACGGCAATCCAAGCGAAGAAGAAAAGAATCAGCAGGCAAAATCGTTGACTGATTTGAAGAACAAAAAAAGCAAGTCGGGTGAAGGATCAGCGGCCGATCAGCAGGCAGGGCAGGATGAAATAGACCCAAAGACAGGTCTGACTTATGGAGAGCTTGAACAGATGGATTTCTCCGAAATTTGGGAATTAATGCAAAAAAAACAGCGGTAGGAGTTCTGACTGCGATGAAATTAAACGCGTTTAGCCACAACGTTAAAGAAACTTCCGGCACATACAGAGTGCCGCAGGGTTTTTCTTTGGCTGAATTGCTCGCGGCCTTGACTATCGGAGCGATGGTTACAGTTGCAGTGCTTGGCATTTATCATCGCGCGGAGAATTCAGCCGCCGCAATGACACGTCGGCTTAACATCTCTCGACTGCCCGGCGAGGTTCTGCAGCGCATAGCCGAAGATCTTGACAATATCATTTCTTCCAGTTCTGATGGAACAATCACCATTGAGAATAAATTTGAGAATGTTGCCTCCAGGATGCTGGTGCCCGCCGCAAAGCTGACAATTACACAGACTATCCAGGACAGTCAAGATAAAGAGCAAAAATTTAAAGAAATCATCTGGCAAAGCAGTTACGACTTTGAGAGCGCTACTAACAGCCTGACTTTATATCGCAGCTCCGGCGGGCTCAACATGGAAGACAAAGTGCTTGAGAAGAATAAAGATGACTTTGAAAGGGAGCTTTTCGTGCCGATTTGCAGCGGTATTACTTTTTTCAAGATTAGCGTGCTGGCCGGCAAAGAACCTGTAGAAAAATGGAACGGCCCTCCTCCCCGGGGGATTATGGTAACAATTTCGTTTGCTGAGCCCTATAAAAGAGCAGATGGCACTTTTGACGTTCCGGACGAGGAAAAAATCACAAGGACCATCGCTATCGACAGAACCAGAAAAATCAGGTTCGATACTTCGGCAAACGAATATGGCAGTAACGAAGAAGGGCAGGAGGATGTGAATTTGCCCAGTGACGAAAAACCGCCGTCAGAAAGCCCCAAGAAGACCGAAAAGGTTAAATAATGAATAAAGGTCAGGACAACTTGCTTATTTCTCGGACCCGGCCGGGCATTGTATTACTGGTGACGTTAGTACTGTTGATTGTGCTCGCTACGCTGGGTTATACTCTCAGCGACCGTGTTGCGAGCCAGCGGCACCGCGACCAGTATATTATCGACTACAGCAATGCTCGCTATGGCTGCGATTCGGCTGTGAAGTATGCCCTTGCGACAATGGAAGAGATTGAGCCGGAACTGGTGGATCGCCCGAACGAGCCGGATTTTTCCGATTTATTTGCCCTTGACGAGATAGGATATCAGGAGCTTTTGGCACAGTGGGGCGTCGAATCTCAATCCAATACATTCAACAGCGGCAAGAATTTTGACGATAAGAGTGGTATTGATGATGTAAATAGTATAGGTCGCGACAAAAGCGGGATTGCCGGCTTCAAGAATCTTGATTCTATAGTGATTCGGGGTCCCTATGGCCCGCTCTGGCCCTTTGTAACCGAACCGGCCGAGTTCGAGATCGGCACTGCCAAAGTTCGGATTGAAATTGAAGATGAAAATGCAAAATACCCCCTCGGCTGGGCGCTGATGAATAACCCGGAGTTAAAGCGAGAAACCGAGGCGGGCTTTGAAACTTTCTGCGAAATGATGAGCCTCGATTTCATACAGATCGATTCACTGAGAAAACAGTTAAAGCAAATAGACGAGATAAAACCATTCTCTATTACCTTTAAAACGATAACTAAAACGGTCAGAACACCTATAACTACAATGGCAAAAACTACCGGTAAGAGCAGTACCTCAAGGACGCCCCGGACAAGGATATCCAGAAAGATGATACCCGCCGCCAAGCAGATTTCCGACCAGACTACGCATTTCGCGAAACTGTTTCACAGTTCGCTTATCGACACGGAGCCTCTTGCTCAACCGACAATAGTCGTCGGGAACAGGAAAGAGTACCCATTGAAATATATAGGACTGTGGGGCACGCGGCAGGTCAATATCAATACCGCCCCTCGACATGTCCTGGAAGCGGCCTTCATTTTCGGCGGCAATCAAGTCGAAATAGCCGAAGAGATCATCCAACAAAGACGAAAAGAGCCTTTTGCAAACATAGATGACCTGAAGAACAAGCTGTCTCGTTATTCCGAATCAGTCGGCAAATGTGAAGAATATATCACAACGGAAAGCATGTATTTCACGATTAAAATAACTTCGACGAGCGGAGTGGCCAAGGCTTCGTCCGTGATAGCAATAACAAAAGAAGGTAAAAAAGTTACGAGAATTGCTGTAATCAACGGCTGAATACCGATGACTATTTAGGAGTTTGCCAATAGTGGAATCTCAGAATTATTTGGGAATTTACATCAGCAGGAAAACAGCGACAGTGGTCTGGCTGGGTCCCCACAAAAAAGACGGGAACGTCCTGAAATGTTTCAGCGTCTCCGTTGAAGGACGGGAAAAGGAAGATATGCAGGCATTGGCAGGTCTTATCGCTCAGGGCTGTGCCGAGAGAAATTTGAAGTTCTCCGAAATTACAGTCGCGTTGGATTGCTCTATGTTTATGCAGCACAGCGTCCATAGCGAGTTTAAAGATCCAAAACAAATAGCTGCAACCGTAAGATTCGATACGGAAGAGGCCCTTGCAACGGATATAACCAATGTTGCGATAGCATTCGAAATAGCATCAATCGACCAAACCGGCTCACAATTAACCGTTTATACCGCAGAGCGTAATATATTGTCGGAAGTTCTTGATGCTTTGCAGCAATATAATCTCGATCCCGTTAATATCGAGCCGGATGTAAATTGTTTATCAAGATTTATCAGCCGGCAAGTAACCTCGACTGAGTCGGAGCAGACCGAGACGTTGTATGGGATGCTATCCAATCGGAGCGGCTATTTGATTGTCCCGCCGATGGATGTAGATGACGAATCCCGGAAGGCATCGATCGTTCGGACTTTCCTGGTAGGTGCGGCACAGGACAGGACCAAACTGCTGCAAAGAGAAATACTTGTCACTACAGCTCTCGTTGAAGGTGCCGGGCCACTTCGTTGCCTTAAAGTTTTCGATTCTGCCGGCACTATAAACTCTAAGCAGCTTATTGATAAACTGGGTATTGAAACCGACGAGATTGATTTACGCGGCATTGTCGAAACCAAACTTCAATTGGAAGCTGATTACGCCGATCCCATTGATTTTGCAATCGCCTATGGTGCGGCCCTGACTTTCTCGGAAAAGGGCCGAACAGTCGATTTCCGGGAGGATTTTAGCCCCTTCCAGGGTAAAAAGCTCAGGCAGCAAAAAACGTTGAAAACTGCGGCAATATCAGTGACGATTCTTTTAGTCGCCGTGGGATTATATTTTCAAACACAGTTATTCAGCGTGAACAGAGACATGAATAACTTACACAGCAAGTTCGCCAAAGACTACGCAGAAGTTACGTTGGAACAGCTATCGGCTGACTTAAAAATAAAAGATGCTGTTCGAGAACTCGGTAAGCTATTGAGGCGTATCGAAAACGAAAAAAAAGGCCTGTTTACGGATGAAAAGTCCATATCGTCAAATCTGACACTGGTGCTGGCAGCATTTAACAAATGCGCCGCACAGACTAACCTGAATATAGACACGATTATTATCACAGCCAAGGACATTATGATCACGGGCGACACCTCCAATCGTCAAAAAAGGCAAAGATTCTTCGAAACTGTCAGAAACAGCGGACTGGAAATTGTACGGGAACGATATGAATTAAAAGATAACCGAGAGAATTTCAATATATCGGTTACACCTAAGTCATAATAAGGAAAACATTTTATGAAAGACATATACAAAAATCCAATTTTGTATTATATATCCGTACCTGTCATTGTCGGCCTGTGGCCCTTATTAGTCTGGGCTATATACTTACCGAACGCCCAAAAGGATGTTGAAGAACAAATGGCTCAATACAAGCAGGCCGAACCGATCATGATGGAGATATTTACTCTCGAGCCGGACCGGCTGGAGTTCGCCGATGCAAACGACACAGCCGCTGATTTTACTTACGGTGAAGCTATTGACAGGATTGCGAGTCTCTGTCGGATACCGCCGAGTAAGTACAACCTCAGTTCAGCAATGGTAATGACCACGCGAGGGCAGAAAAGCCAAAGCGCAAGTATAGACCTGAAGGAGATAGACATCCGGAAATTCGCCAGATTTTTCTCAATGATGCAACTTCGCTGGCCAAATCTGCAATGTGAACGGCTAAAACTCAATAAAAAGCAGAACCTCCCCGACAATGATATGTGGGATGTGGATATAGAATTAAAATATTACTATTAAG
>CAZHBL010000412.1:0-5234 GCA_964530105.1 uncultured Pirellulales bacterium
TGGAAAAACTGCGCTGGGCCGTCAAGAACAGCGATACAAGCCGGGCGCTTTTAGAAGCCTCGCTTCTGCGATTTGCGCTGAGCGAGCATTTCCTGAACATAGACGAGCTTCTTTCGCAACTTAAAGGCAGCTCAGCGGGCGCCGTTAAAAAAAAAGTCTCACGCGCCATAATTAGCCCCCCCGCCGGCCAGTCACGAGTCACGAGCCACGAGCCACGAGCCACGAGCGAAGAGCGACGAGTAACATCCGCGTCCGGTGATATCCAGTCGATAAAAGACCGCTGGCCGAGTATCCTGAAGCTGACCTCGACCAAACTCGGGGCCGCCACCGGTGGATTGTTAGGCTACGCCATGCCGAGCCGGTTCGAGGACGGCGTCTTGACGCTTGAGTTCGGGCCGTCGAACTATGTGCAGAAAAGCATGTGTGAGAGAAACGGCCGGATAGAGCAAATCGAGGCCCTGCTGGACGAAGAGTTCTCAAGGCCCGTAAAATTGAAGCTTGAAACGGCCGCCGGTGAGCATACTCAAACCGAATCCGGCACAACCCAGCCAAAGACCGGCAGCCAGAGGAGAAACGAGATCATCAACGACCCTGCCGTAAAAACAGTCCTCATGGGCCTGGACGCGACTATCACTAACATTGAAGAAAACAAGGACGATTGATTATTTCAATTAGATGAGTGGCCGCCTCAGGCAAAGCTTGGGGATGGCTTATCCGGACAAGTAAAATATATTTTTCTCAGGTAAGGATAATAGGATCGAAGATGAGTAGTGCATATACAGAGAGTTTGAACAGGTTAATCGAAGAGTTTGGCAGGCTGCCGGGTATCGGACCAAAGACCGCCGAGAGGCTGGCTTTTCATATACTAAAGGCCAAACCGGACGAGGCCATAGCGCTTGCCGATGCAATCCGGGATGTGAAGACTAAAGTTAAACACTGCGAGATATGCTACAATTTCTCGGAACAAGACACCTGTGAAATCTGCTTGGACCCCAGGCGGGATAAGAGCCTGATTTGTATCGTAGAACAGCCTAAAGACGTTATTAGCCTCGAAAAAACCGGAACTTGCAAATGGGTCTACCACGTTCTCGGCGGACATATAGCACCGCTCGAAGGAATCGAACCGAGCGATTTGACGATACAGCAGCTCGTCGAAAGGGTCCGCGAAGGTAATGTAAAAGAATTGATAATGGCGACAAATCCCAACATGGCCGGTGACGGCACCGCTTTGTACATAAGCTCACTGCTAAGGACTACCGGCGTGAAAATCACACGCTTAGCGAGAGGACTACCCACCGGAACCACAATCGAATTCGCAAGCGGCAGAATGCTCAACGACGCTATAACCGGCAGGCAGGAATTAGATTAATTTCCTGTTCCCCGTTTAAAGTTCGTCAACTGCCCTTCAATTCTTGACGAAATCCTGTACCGGGTCTATTATGTAGTCAGAAGAACTTTAAGTAACGAACCGTAACAGGGATTTTTTAGGTGTTTTTATGAAGCTGGAGATGAGAGGTCAGATGCGGATGGAGCAGAAGATGAAGCTCGCTCCGCATATGATTCAATCGATGGAGATTCTCCAGCTCCCTATCCTCGCCCTGCAGGAAAGAATCGAACAGGAGCTTAACGGCAATCCTGTACTGGAGATGGAGGAGCCGGAAAGCCCTGAATCTGAAGAAGTCGAATCCACCCCGGAGAATCAGCCCCAGGAAGATATAAACGAAAAAGACCTGGTTCTCAGCACAGACAATAACAAGGCTGATGATTTCGAACGTCTCGACAGTCTTGGCGATGGCTTCACTGATTATATGTCTGAGGCGGGGCCTTTGAGAACGCGGATTCATACCGATGAGCTGGATAAAAAACTCGAGGCTCTGAAAAATACCGCCGCCCCTTCTCAATCACTGCACGAATACCTCGCGGATCAGTGGCGAATGGTTGATGCCGATGAGTCCGTAAAAAAAGCCGGCGATATGATTATAGACTACCTCGACGACAGAGGGTACCTGACTGTAAGATTGGAGCAGTTGCATAACAAGGACAAGGGCGATTTCACGGTCGATGATTTGAAGCAGGCTCTTGGGCTTGTTCAGAAATTAGAGCCTACCGGAGTCGGCGCACGTGACTTGAAAGAGTGCCTGCTCATTCAGATGGCCCAGAGCGGCGAAGATATGAGCTTCGAGTCCCGTTTGATCACCGGGCATATGGATGACCTGCTGGACAATCATTTGCCGGAAATTGCCAGGAAAATGAACTGTAATATCGAGACAATCAATCGGGCCATCGAGCGCATGAGCAAGCTCGACACCTCGCCGGGCCTGCAAATCGGCCAGAATCGAAACCATCCCATCACACCCGACGTCATCGTGGAATCGTCGGAAGATGAGGGCCAGTATTCGGTAAGATTAGCCGATTCCGGTCTGCCGCACCTGAGAATCAATGACTATTACGCGAAAATGACAAAAGATGATCGGGTCGGGGAAAAAACGAGAAAGTTTTTGCAGAACAGCATGCGCTCCGCTCAATGGATAATAGATGCGATCGAGCAGCGAAAGAATACTCTGCTGAAAGTCACAAAATCCATCGTTAAATATCAGACGGATTTTTTCGAGAAAGGCCAGCTTTATCTTCGGCCGCTGCCGATGTCGAAAGTAGCGGACGAAGTCGGTGTGCATCTGGCGACCGTTTCACGAGCCGTCGCCGGCAAATACGTCCAGTGCCCCTGGGGGATTTTGCCGCTGCGTAAATTCTTCAGCGGCGGCAGGGAAGACATGAACGGCCAGGCACATAGCTGGGAAGCCATCAGGGCAAAACTTCAGCAGATTATCGATGAAGAGGATAAGACCAAACCTTTAAATGACGACCAGATACGCAAGCAGCTTTTGAAGGCCGGTATAGACAATTTAGCCAGACGCACGGTTGCAAAATACCGCAAGCTCTTAAACATCCCCGCCGCAAGGTTCAGAAAAAAGTTTTGAGCCGGATAACCATCAGTAGAGATCACATTCTAAGCCCACGAGATTTCCCTGCTTATATCAAACAAACGGCAACATCAGATTAATAATAGAAAATTTCCGAATTATTATTGAACTTTTATTAACTATGTGAGTATATTCTCACATAGTAATATATTAATGAGGTTTAGAATGTTAAACAAAAGTAAACAACTATTATTCGAAAAGCAGGCGGACATCGCCAAAGCGATTGCTCACCCGCTGCGAATTGCGATCATTGACTTTCTCAAAGACGGCGAGCAATGTGTTTGTGATATTGCTCAATTCATCGGATCGGAACGCTCTAACGTTTCCCGGCATCTTTCGGTGATGGTCAATGCCGGACTGTTGGATTATCGAAAACAGGGGCTTAAAGTCATCTACAAGCTAAAATGCGCCTGTATTATAGATTTTTTCTCTTGTGTTACACGCGTTTTAAAACAACAGGCCAAAGACAATGAGATTTTACTCAAGGCAATGTAGTTTTGATGAGCATAGCTGATTTGTCGAGATAAGGAAATTATGAAACGAGAATTGAAAATTTTTGCCGCTCTTTCAACTATATTCGTTATAGCTTATATTCTGCCTTTGGGTAATCCTAAGGTCCAGGAGGCGATTCAGGAGGCGTTTAGGCTGCTTCAGTGGTATGCGAGGAACCATACGTTAGCTTGCGTTGTTCCTGCACTGTTTATTGCCGGAGCCATTATCACTTTTCTCTCACAAAGCTCGGTGATACGCTATTTGGGACCGAAATCCAATCCGATCCTGGCTTATGCAGTAGCATCTGTCGCAGGTTGTGTCCTGGCGGTCTGCTCATGCAGCGTACTTCCGATGTTCGCCGGAATATACAGTCTTGGAGCCGGCCTGGGACCAGCAACAGCATTTCTTTATTCAGGCCCGGGTATAAATATCCTTGCCATTTTTCTCAGTGCCCGCGTGTTAGGTTTTTCGATCGGAGCGGGAAGGTTTATCGGAGCGGTCATTTTTTCAGTCGTCATCGGCCTGGCTATGGCGGCGGTGTTCCGCAAGGGTGAAAAGGTAAAAGCACAGGCAGCCATGCAAATGCCCGAGCCGGAAAAGCCGCATCGCCACATCGGCAAAACCGCCGTCTTCCTTGCCTGTATGATTTTGTTCCTTGTTTTCAGTGACTGGTACAATCCGGGCAACGTAACCGTCCAGACGGCTGACGGCCTCAATTTCAAGGCGGTTGTCATTCACGAAACCAGGGATGCAGTTCGTTTTCAGCTCGAACAAGACCTCAATCAATCTAAATTAGGGGATAAAATCACATTACCCAAAAGCGATATTGCCGGGATGCAGGAGCAAAAAAGCTGGGTCATTACCGTCCATCACATAAAGTGGTACATGGCGGGGCTGATGGGGCTGCTCGTAGCTTTAATGGCCTGGCGATGGTTCGAAAAAGATGAGCTTCGTGAATGGATGCACAATACGTGGGATTTTGCCAAACTTCTTGTGCCGCTTCTGTTCGGCGGCGTTTTCGTTGTCGGATTTGTCAGCACATTACTGCCCGAAAAACAGGTTGCTCAATGGGTCGGTGACAACAGCCTTAGAAGCAATCTTGTCGCAAGTGTAATCGGGGCCTTCTGGTATTTCGCCACGCTGACCGAGATTCCCATCACACAGGCTTTAATGAAGCTGGGTATGCATAAAGGGCCGGTCATGGCGCTGCTTCTGGCAGGGCCTGCTCTATCACTGCCCAGCATTCTGGTTATCCGAAAAGTGATTGGTAATACAAAAACAATAGTGTTTATTTTACTGGTCGTTGTCATGTCCACTATTGTCGGCATGCTCTTCGGTACATTTTGGGGATAATAATGATGGTAAGAATCTTGTTTGTAGTTGGTTTTTCCCTGTTGTCGGCGAGCAGTTGTGCTACTGAGCAGACTGTGGCAGAACAGTCGCTGTCTATCAATCCTGGCCACCTCGCGGCCGGCACAATTCCAGGCAACGTCGACGAAAAGCTCAACGTCGCAAATGAAACAGACTTGGCTGGGGCTGAGATAGTCGGCTCGCAACTGACGCTTGAGCAGTGTATTGAAGTGGCTTTGAAGAACAATCCACAGGTGATCGGGGCCGGGTGGGATGTTTCAGCAGCCAAGGCTGAAAAAGACATCGCGGCCGGGCAACGATGGCCGATCTTGGGGATCGAGGGCAGCTACAGGCACTTTCTGGACGATCAGCGACTGGTGATGCCGCGGTATGCCAACGAACCGGGTGTTT
>CAZHBL010000413.1:0-5231 GCA_964530105.1 uncultured Pirellulales bacterium
TTTGTTTGTTCTTGTGATTTACCACTATCCTCGCTCACATTTTTCAAATATACATTATTAAACATTCCATTTATAGCGCTGCTTATATTAGATTACACGATATAGCATCGTTTTTCAACTAATTTCTGCTTCTCGTGCAGATTTTGGAGAATCTCTTTCAGTACAAATATCTCATACGAGCCTTCTCCCTGCCGATATAACCATAGCATTCCCGTAAGAACTCCACGTTCAGCAGATGGCTACCCCTGGCACATTGAGACATACAATGATTTATACCTGCTGACTTGCACCAGGTTCGCCTGGCACACGGTTTATTTCTTAAAAGTAAGCATAAAAGTCGCTTTGAGGTTGTTTTTAATGGAAAAATCGTTTGCAAAGAGGCCAAAATTTGTTTCGGGACATACCAGCAGGAGCAGATTTGTGGCTACGGAACTCCGTATGGTTTTTTTCTTCTTCCCTGACCGCATAGCAATCTGTCCATTAACCGGGAGAGCCGAATATATTAGCTTTTTCCCAAAACAGCCCTGCCGGGTCATAAGAAATGGCAGTATCACATCTAACGGCACATTTGACCGGCATGGAAAAATCGTTTCAAATCTTTCTTAAACAGTTTTTTCAGCTAAAATTAAGAAGCAAGTATAATAAACTAACTGGAAACAAATTCACATAATGCAGGAAAAATCGTTCGAGCAGCAAAAAAAATCAAAGCTCAAATGCCATCGCATTTTCGTAAGCTTTTGTATACGAATGAATTAACCACTCCAGACATCCGTCCTATAATAAAATTTTATAAAAACCCCCAAAAAAATGTTCGCAAATATTGACAAAGTGGTAGGAAGTGGTATATTCTCCCATATTGAATAGGCCAAGTGGGACGATTGCCATGCTATTATTAACAGGCGAATATCAGCACGTTGTAGATAACAAAAGCAGAGTCCTGATTTCTAACAAGTTAAGAAACCAGATTGATGTCGATGAGCACGGCAGCAATTTCTATCTCGTTCTCGGCGCCAACGGCATACTTTGCTTGTATCCCGAGAAGTATTTCGAGCAAATAGCCCTTGCAGTTACGCCCGGGACCACAGCACCTGACGAGGCTGTTGTATTCGAGCGAATAAGCTTTGCCATGTCAAGCAAGGTGGAATTAGACGGCCAGGGCAGACTGCTTCTGAATGAAATATTACGAAAGAGAGCCGGATTGAAAGACCAGATTACGCTTATCGGCGTTAGAGACCATATCGAGCTGTGGAACACCGAAAACTGGGAACAGTATGTTTCAGACCATATGGCTCAATATCAGAAACAGATGTCGCAGGCAAGGCAGTTTGTCCTGCTAAAACAGAACGAAGAACTTTGACTTTTAGAGTGGAGACAAGACAGAATGATTGGAACGGATTCGAACCATTGCAGGATTGTAGCTGAAAGTCTCGCCGGCAAAAGAAAGGTTGACGAACAAACTTTCGCATCGCTGGCAATTCTCGATGAAAAGCTGGAGCAATTGAGAAGTCTCGGCGAGACTTTTTCAGGCGTTGTATTTTCGCCCGATGCAGCAAAACTTTTAAGTCAGAAGAATGCAGTAGCTGTCGGCTGACTATCAGTTTCTCACGAGTGTTGAGAAACGAGTTAGGCCCCGATCCACGCGGACACGACAGTAAATACGGCATATATTATATGACATACGAAACAAGTGGATGGTTCGATAATAGAGCATACTCCGGTTCTTGCCGGTACGTTAGCTGAGCGGATAACATTGCCATCGGATGGCGTGATGGTCGATGCGACCATCGGACAGGGAGGTCACAGCCTTCTGCTCGGCAGAACCTTGGGCCCTGAGGCAGTTATCGTCGGTCTGGATGTAGATACAAGTGCTGTCAGAAGGGCCCATTTTAATTTAAAGGAGCTTGCCTGTAACGTTATTGTCCTTCATTCGAATTTTTCTCAAATCACCGAGCAGCTCGGTAAACAGGACATCGAAAAGGTCGACTTTATATTGGCAGACCTGGGTGTTAGCTCAACCCAGTTGGCCGATCCCGAATTTGGGCTCAGTTTCCAGACAAATATGCCGCTGGATATGAGATTTGACAAAAGATTAAAACGCACCGCAGCCGATATAGTTAATAAATCGGATGAAAAATCTCTGGCCGATCTGATTTATCAATTCGGCCAAGACAGGGCCTCGCGACGGATCGCGCGTTTTATTGTAAGGCACCGGAAACTTGAGCCAATAAGAACAACAGGCCAACTGGCACAGATAGTCAGCAAAGCATTTGGCAAACCGAAACGAGGCCGAAGAAGCAGAATACATCCGGCAACCAGGACTTTCCAGGCGTTGAGAATCGCAGTCAACGACGAGCTGGAAAATCTGAAGAAGTTGCTCGCTTCGGGACCGGATTTGTTGAACAAGGGTGGCTATATAGCAATTATCAGCTTTCACAGCCTGGAAGACGGATTAGTTAAAAGCGATTTCAGGCAAAACGAAAAGTCAGGTATTTACAGGATCGTAACGAAAAAGCCGATTGTACCCACACGAGAAGAAATCGAAGAAAATCGGCGTGCAAGAAGTGCAAAATTGAGGATCGCGCAAAAACAATAGCTTATTTCGTGATTTTCAGCAAAAAAATTGGAGTTTCGCTATGACTTCGGACGCTAAAATTGGATTGCTGTTAGGCTTGGTATTCATATTTATAATTGCATTTGCCATCAATGGTCTGCCTCGTTTTCGCAATACTACGAACGGCAGCGAGCTGACCACAAATATGGTCAGCTCACAGAATAATACGCATCCGATCGGGAGCATGGAACGTAATGCTCCGGGAGTTTTTAACTGGACCGAGCGCCCTATCGAACAGACATTTGAAGCAACTGAGCCACCCGTGGAGCAAAAGGAGGACGTCCGCTTTAAAATGCAATTGCCGGACGACATTTCAGTCGCAAAAGAAACTTCAATTATGGAAGTTGCCGAGCAAACCGAACCAACTGCCGCCCAAGAAGTCAAGCCGGCCCTGCCGGCACAGATTACCAGGGAAGAGGAAAAAATAGAAAAAACTGTAGCCAGTGAACCCGAACCCACCAAACCTGTAGACAAACAAGCTGAACCTGCCAAATCAGCCTGGCCAAAGTTCTACGTTATCAGCGAGGATGACAGTCTGGGCCTGGTGAGCGTAGCCAAGAAGCTATATGGTCCCGATCAAGGCAACCGAAAAATAAATATAGACAGGATATTCGTGGCCAACCGCAAACTGCTTAAATCACCTGATGAGATCTATGTTGGGCAGAAGCTTACTATACCGCCTCCTGTTACCTCGGAGTCGGAGACGAAAGAAAAGGACAGTTCCCTTGCCGAGACAATACTTGAGAAAGTAAAATCAATCGGCATAAGACACCTTTCGAGTAAACCCGACAAAGAAAAGCAGACTGTACCATATATTGTGCGTCAGGATGATAATTTGTGGCGTATTGCCACTGAGCAGCTTAGTAACGGCAGCAGGTACAAAGAAATCAGGGAACTCAATGCCGGTGTCCTGAAGGACGAGAATGATCTAACTGTCGGGATGCTTCTGAGAATGCCGGTTCGGTAAAGAACGGCAAATCATTGAACAGTCCTCGGGCCGAATATTAGATATTAAGGATTGAACCCTGAACGAATAACGATACACGTTTACAATGTCCCAGTTACGTTTTGTTTTTGTTGTATTTTGTTTTACGGCAGTTTTGATATTTGCCGTTAATCTGCGTAGTGCCAATAATCGTATTTTCTATGAGCTTTGTGCATGCAATGCCGATATGAGCCGATTGAAACAGGAGCTTGGCACCAAGCAGTTATTGCTGGAAGGCTTGATCAATCCTGCCGCAATTTCACAGCGTGTTGACGAATCAAATACAGACAATTAAAAGTTGAGAAGCGTTCGAATAACCATTTTTTTCTCTTTGTTGTTACTGGTGTCATTTCTGGCACTGGGAGCAAGGTGTTTCTATCTACAGTTTTACAGGAATCAACATTTTAGCGAAGCCTGCTCGGGACAGCAGCAGTCATACAGGAAACTGCAACCTCAGCGTGGCGTAATACTGGATTGTCGAGGCAGGGTGCTTGCCGCAAGCAATAAAGTCCAAACCATTTTTGCAGAGCCGCGAGCGATACAAGATGTGAAGGCCACATCCTCAGAACTTGCCCCGATTGTGGATATGGGCGCACATATTATTTGCCAACAAATATTGGAAAGTAATAATCCCGGCTTTGTAAGAATCAAAACGAACGCTAACGCCGATCAATGCAGTACCGCAACTAAGATTTACGGCATCGGGGTTCAGTCCGACTGGCAGAGACATTATCCAATGGGAAGCCTTGCGGCAAACGTTGTCGGCTTTACGAGTCTCGACAATCGTGGATTAGAAGGAATTGAGCTGAAATACGACAAAGAACTCAGTGGTTCAGCCGCACGGAATATTTTCTTTGCCGATGTCTATCGCCGGCCCATTCGGGCAAAACAGCAGGACGGCATTTTAACCAATGGCAAAGGGATTATCTTAACTATTGATGCTACTATACAGCAGTTCACGCGAGACGAGCTCATCAGGCAATACAAAAGCTACGAAGCGGAATCGGCAGTGGCGATTGTGGCCGAACCTAAGAGCGGGGCAATTTTGGCGATGGTCTCGCTGCCTGATTTTGATCCTGCCGATATCCGAACAACCGACCCGAATAATTTCCGCAGCCGGGCAATCACTGACTGGTATGAGCCGGGCAGTATTATCAAACCAGTTGCGGCCGCGATAGCCCTTGAGGCCGGGGTTGTGAACAAGACAGAGAAGATATTCTGTGAAAACGGAAATTATCACGGCAAAGGTTTCGGGCGGATCGGCGAATATCGCCGGGGATTCGGCGATTTGACCGTGCGTGAGATTCTGATCAACTCCAGTAATATCGGTATGGCCAAAATCGGACAAAGACTCGGCAAAGATAGGCTTTACGAGGGGCTGAAGCTCTTCGGCTTCGGCACAAAGACGGGTATCGAGCTGCCGGGAGAGGTCGATGGGCTGTTAAGGCCAGCGGATAAATGGGACGGATACAGCGTCACCCGTATACCCTTCGGTCAGGAAATTTGTGTAACCAGTATGCAATTAATCCGGGCTTTCTGCATACTTGCCAACGGCGGCCGGCTGGTTCGTCCATTCATGGTCAGAGCGGTTGTCGATAATGACGGAAATATCACCGAGCTGAAAAGACCGCCCCC
>CAZHBL010000414.1:0-5231 GCA_964530105.1 uncultured Pirellulales bacterium
TGCCGACGTACAGGCTGGATGCGTAAGACTGGGCGATATACCGGGCCTTGCGAATCTCGTCTTCGCGTGAAAGCTCGCACCATGGCTCAGGGCCGACGAACTTGAGGCCGCGGTCGGCCTCGGTGACCCAGATTGGTTTGCCGCATGCTGCCTGCCGGGCAGGGGCCCACAACCTTTCGTAATCGTGCGCCCAATCGTACGTATGAATATTATAAGTGTCGAAATAGGACCATGCCTCATTGTCCAGCAGGCCCTGTGTGTGTTGCGGTGTCGGGGCGGTTGTGTACACGTTCCAGCAGACCGTGACATCGGGGTCGCCCGCTTTGAAGCCCATGTAGGCGGCCTTCTGGAAGCTGCACATCTCGTCGACTGTATGTCCGCCGAACGTGCTGACGTTCGCTTCGTTCCACGGTTCCCACGCAAGCACGCGTCCTTTGAACCGCCCGGCCATCGCCTTGCAGAATCGATACACATCCCGCAGATCACGGGCGAACCGTCCCGATGGATGCTCACCGTCCAACTTGGTGTTCCATGCCCAGTCCGGCGTCATGTGAAAGACCTGCAGAACCTTCAATCCGTAATTTGCCTGGATCGCGGCAGCCGTATCATAAGTAGTGCCGGCCTTAGTGAATTGCCCCGGCTTCGGTTCCAGCTCGCGCCATGTGAGCCGGTCGCGAATCCAGTTCACGCCGGCCAGGGCGGCAAGTGATGTGAGCCTTGCCTGGTCGTCCGGCTGGTCCTTGGCAAACCACGCCGTAGCCGAATCCACGCATATGGGCGAATCCTGAGGAACCGGCGCTACGAGCTTTTGCAGCACGGCCGCTGTAGTCCAGTGCAGGCACGAACGTTGCTCATCGAGAAATTCCACGCGATACCAGCCGACGGGCAATTGCTCCAGCCGAATCCGTGAAGGCAGGGCGGAAGAATCCTCAGAAAATACGCCGATGCGAACCATCCGGCCTTTGTCGTCCAAAGCGCGCCAGCTTCGAGTCTTTTTCGGAACCTCGGCAGGAACCTTGACCCAGACCGTCTCCGATTCCAGATATACGTTGCCTGGACGGTCGGTGAGCGGAGTTGGTATCAATCTATTAACAACGTGACCGTCAGACCAATACGCCGTATCGAAGGATGCATCCGCCTGCGAGTAAATCCCGATGCTTATCGCCATTACGATAATAACTTTTCGCATTTTCATGTCTTCCTTATTGCGCTTGGGATTTGCTTTGCCAGTTCACGGCGTTGAGGACCATCCGGGCGATGTTTTCGTTCTGATAATCCGATACACAATGTCCCGGCATGAGATAGACTATAGTCCCTTTGCCCCGGCTTTTGATCCAAGCCCCGCGATCCTGCATGTATGTTTTTCCGGTGGCCTTGTCAACATAAATCAGCCCGCACAGGACCGTCTTTTCCCGGCCGTCGATAAACCTGTGGTTTATGAACACTTCGGAATCATCTTTGAGTTTGATGCAGGGATAGGATTTCTCCACGGCGGGCTGATCCGATGATATATATGTCACCTGCTGGTTCCATTCGATGTTGTGATTTGTGATATAATGCTTCGGATTTAGGTTCACAAGCGTCCAGCTCGAAGCTTTCCATGCATAACCACCGTTTTCCATCGGGCCTTTGTTAAGCTGCATTCCCAGGAAATCGAAGTAGAACTTGTTCTCGGCCTTCCTGCTGCTGATAGAATGATGCAGGCAGACAAGCCGCCCGCCGGCCTTCGTGTAGTCGATGATGGCACGTTCGGTATCCTCGTGAAGCTGGCCGTGGATAAAGACGATGACCGCTTTGTATGCGGAGAGCTGCTTGGGGCCAGACTGCTGATCGACTATCGTCACCGGCAGCTTGCCTTTTTCGGTAAGGAATTTCGCCAGCACGTCCATCTGCGGCCTTTCATCCTGAATGATCAGAACCCCCGGCTGTTCCGCCGAGCCGCCAACAGCGGAGTTCAGACTGAAAATCAATAGAACAGTCATCATGAAGAGGAACAACTTTGATAACTTACATTTCATATTTTCGATTTCCTTTTTTCTTCTCATTTTCTGTTTATGAATAAAGAATGAGTAAAGGGCAATAACGAATGTTTTTTGTTTAATTGTTTTTGTCCGACTCAGACGATTTCTCGACGGGGGCCGGTGGTATGTAGCGGGGCAGCGTGCCGGCGAGCATTTGCTTGACGTAAACGCCGAAGCCCGGCGAGGGCGTATAGTCCCAGCCGGAAATCAGGGTCGGACCGGCAGATGGATGGAAATCCCACGCAGTATATGACCATTCGTGGTCTTCGATGGCCTGCAGTACTCGCATCAGCCAGTCGCCGTCATTGCGTCTCATGCCGCCGGAGCGACGCCTGGGTGGCTCCTCGCCCGGCTTGTAATATGCGCCGCCGAACTCGCTTATGATGATAGGGAATTTTTTCGCCGCCTTCTCCATATTTGCGATCCATGTTTCCACTGCCTGGTTCTTGTTGTTATAGCAGTGGTTGGCGTAGATTAGTCCGTTGCCGGTTGGGTCCTTAAGCTGCCTGCCTTCAAGGATGCCGGAGAAGTCATAAGCCCAGTCCAGGCCGCCCACGACAACGAGATTCTTCGCTCCGGCAGCGCGGACGATATCGAGCAACTGCTGCATGCCTACGGCCTTGAAGGTTATCTGTGTCTGATTTCGGCGGTTGGGCCTGTCGGTAATCTCGCCGCCGTTGAGCCAGATGTCCCAACTGACATCGTGCGGCTCGTTATACAGATCGTATATCACTGCGGGATGATTGGCGTATATGGGGGCCAAATCCTTCCAGAACTCTGCGCTGTGCTCGTCCGGCATGGAATGCTGAGCTATTCGCTCGCCCCAGACGCCCGCATTCGACCAGTGCAAATCCAGCATGATATAGACGCCCTTTGAGGCGCATAGCTTCACAATCTCGTCGACGATGGCGCGATAGGCCTTGCCCTGGTCATCCTGTTCGGGTGCCTTTCCGAACCAGCGGTCCTGTGACATCGGCAGGCGGATATGGTTGACGTGCCAGTCGTCGATGGCCACGCGGACGGATTCGACGATATGCCCTTGTCCGTCGCTGGTCCATTCGAGACTGGCGCAGTTGACACCTTGCAGTCTCACAGGCTCGTTCCCGCTGTTGAGGATTTGCGTTCCGACCACCTTAAGAGGCAGGGGCATAGATGATGATTCGGCATTTGCCTGAGAAGCTGCTGCTGTCCCGGCGTTTACGGAAGCGGCCAGAACCGTTCCGGCGATAACTAATGTGACACATCTGAATAATTTAACAAGTTTCATATTAATTTCCTCTGAATGTTAGAAAAACCGTTTTGCTTTATTTGATCAGTACACCGGTGGCGGCTTACTGTCTCTTGTATTTTCCAATCAGCCGGCCTTCGGCGAGAATATGTCCCTGCATGGCCTTGACCAGTTGTTGTTTATTAGCACCGGCCTGCAGATCCAGTTGTGTATCGAGCGTATAGATTTTGAAATAGTACCGGTGTGTGCCGCCGGGCGGGCATGGGCCGCCGTAGCCAATCTTGCGAAAATCATTTGTGCCCTGCCTGGCTCCGTTGGCCAGAGTTTTGTCAGCGGGAACATTCTCCCCGAGCGAGGTGGTTTCGCCTGGCAGATTAAACAAGACCCAATGCACCCACGTCCCCATTGGGGCATCGGGGTCATCGCATATCAGAGCGATGCTCCTGGTTCTCTCATGGGCCGCATCCCATTGCAGCGGCGGTGAAATATTCACACCGTCGCAGGTATATTTGGCCGGTATCATACCGCCATCCTTGAAAGCTGAGCTTGTAATTCTGATTTCCATTTTCTTACCTCCTTCTGCCGGCGATTCGGTTTGCCGGCTGTTCTTGCAAGAGCAGACCAACAATACCGGCACTGTTACCCAGGTTATAATATTCTTTAACATAGCTTTTCTCCATTGCACAAGTTTATACCAGAGACCTTAGATAGTCAATCAAGATGGAAATCTGGTCTATGGTCAAAAACAGCACGGACAGAATCGCGATGATCCACATGGCCGGCTTTATTTCCCCGGCTTTGCCTAATACTATTTTTATCAGGGTGAACGAGACAAAGCCAAAAGCCAGTCCTGTGCTGATGCTGTAGCTCAACGCTATCATCACCATTATGATGAACGAGGGGAATGCCTCTTCCATGTTCGCAAAATCTATGCGCTTGACTTCTCTGGCCATGAAAAGGCCGACCATAATCAATGCCGGCGACGTGGCGTACTTAGGCACAACTTCAACGATGGGCACAAACAACAATGCCAGCAGGAACAGAATGCCCACTACAAGGGCAGTTAATCCGGTTCGTCCACCCTGCTCGATTCCAGCCGCAGACTCGGCGTACGCCGTAGTCGGTGATGTCCCCAGCACCGATCCGGCGATTGTAGCAATGGCGTCGATTCCCAGCAGCTTGTCCAGACCCTTAATCCGTCCCTGCTCATCGGCCATCTGAGCTTTGTGACAACAGGCGACCAGTGTCCCGATGCTGTCGAACATATCGATGAACATGAACGTGAAAATGCTGCCGAAGAAACCCCACTTTAGAGCGCCAATGATATTGAGCTTGAAGGCGATGGGACTGATATCAAGACTGGAAGAGACATATTGTTGGGGCAGTTCTATTCGTTTGAAGATGAGAGCTGCGATTGTGGCGATGACAATGCCGGCCAGAAGCGAGCCCGGGATCTTTTTGATCTCCAGATAGACCATCACGAGTAGTCCCATGATGCCGATCAGGACATTCGGATTAAGGGGGCCTGCCCCGACCAGCGTCGCTTCATTGTTGACGATCAGCCCCAAATCCTGCAAGCCGATGAAGGTGATGAATAAACCGATGCCAACGCCGATTGCCGAGATAAGGGACGTTGGTATCGCTTCGACGATCCGGCGTCTGAGTCCCAGACCGGTCAATATCAGGAAGAAACATCCGGCGATGAATACGACGCCGAGTGCGGTCGGCCAGTCCATTTTCTCCGAGACGACCAGATAGGCAAAGATGGAATTGAGCCCCAGCCCCGGCGCCATCGCAATCGGTGCGTTTGCGAGCAGTCCCACAGCGAGGGTGGCTCCGCCGCTCATGATGCACGTCACGGCGATCAGGGCTTCTTTGTCCATGCCGGTCACACCGAGTATGGCCGGGTTGACGGCGATAATGTAAGCCATGGTCAGGAACGTCGTGAGCCCAGCCACAAGCTCGATTTTGATACTGGTCTT
>CAZHBL010000415.1:0-5231 GCA_964530105.1 uncultured Pirellulales bacterium
TACGCTTCTTGACATAAATCTCCTGATAAAACGGGTCCATGTCTCGCCGCATCGTCTTATAATTGTCGGTATATTTCAGGGCCTTCTCGGCGGCGACATCAGGGCAGCGTACACCGGCGATCTCTTTCACATAGGAAAATACGTCGATACCGCATTTCTTCAGCACTTTCTTGGCGACATATCCGGCCGCAACGATGGTCGATGTATAGCGTCCGCTGAAAAAGCCTGCTCCGATTGCATCATCGTCTGGGCCGTACTTTGCAAATGAGGCATAAGATGCATGGCCCGGGCGGGGCGTCCGATTCGTGTCCTGGTACTGCTTGATATGGATGAAATGGCGGTCCAGGTTCGGAATCAGAATTGTAAGGGGCGTGCCGTTGGTATGGTTTTTATTCCCGGCGTTTTCGATGGTGTCGGCCGCGTTCAGACCGCAATAGATGACCGGCAGGTCCGGTTCTTTCCGCGGACTGCTCAATTCATCAGCTCCCGGCTTTCTAAGAAGCAAATCACCGTAAATTTCCTGCTCGGTTAATAAAAGACCCGGCGGAACACCTTGTAGAACCGAGGTAAGGCCATCCTGATAAGAGCCGCCGGCAACCGTTACCTGAAAACAACGCCCAATATGACAACCTAACATTTACTTGTTCTCCTAAAATCGCTCGATAGAGTATTAGATTCCCGCTTGCACAGAAATAACATACCATGCACTGCCTGCTAACTTACTATTTTTATATTTGCGCCGATACTTTGCATCAATTCAACATAATCGGGAAACGTAACGCTGATAGCCTCAGCAGTTCCAATAGTACATTCACCGTCCATACATAAACCTGCCAGTGACAGGGCCATCACGATTCGGTGGTCCGCCCAGCCGTACAGTTCGGCTTCTCTGGGTTTGCCGCCTCGTATTATAAGGCCATCCGGCAGCTCTTCAACATCCACATCCATTTTTTTCAATTCTTCAGCCATACATTTGATTCTGTCGGTCTCTTTGCTTCGCGCCTGGGGGACGTTCAACAGCCTCGTCGTACCCTCGGCAAAAGCAGCCGTCACAGCCATAGCAGGCAATGCATCGGGGGTTTTGTTCATATCAATCTCAGTACCCTTGAGCGGGCCGGCTTTAACCATTACCGAATTCGGCCCAAGACTGATATCAGATCCCATCGCCTTTAAGTAATCGACCACTGCTTTATCCGGCTGACTATCCGCGAAATCCAGCCCGAGCAAGGTTACCTCATCGGCTAATAAAGCGGCTGCACAGAGGAAGAACGTAGCACTGGAAAAATCGGCGGCAACAGCAGCCTCAAATGCCCTGTAACTCTGATTTCCCCTGACTCTGAATGTCCGCATCTGCTGATTTTCGTATTCGATTTGCTGCTTATCAAGCCAGTCGAGCGTCATTTGGACATAGCCGGGCTCGTTGAGCAAAGTTACTTCGATCCGGGTATCTTCACTCGCCAGAGGTGCGCACAAGAGCAGGCTGGATAGATATTGGCTCGTAAAAGCGTTGATCGCCGTTCTACCGCCAGCCAGTTTTCCCGATATCTCAACCGGCACTTTGCCATTGTTTTTAAGGCTCACGCATTTCGCTCCCAGATCGTTGAGCGAGTCTATGAGCGGCCCGACCGGCCGGGTTTGGATTTGTTCGTCGCCGGTAAAGGTCGTAGTTTGGCCGGAAGGAGCCAGGGCGGCTGAACCCATGGCGATTCGCAGAGTTGTGCCGGAGTTACCAACGTCGATGATTTCCTTTGGAGGCGTAATCTTGCCGTTCGTACCGGTTACCTTCCACAGCTTAGGATCTGAGGGGTCTATCACCGCTCCTAACGCCCGATAGCATGCCACCGCGGCCTGGGTGTCGCTCGAATCCAATGGAGTGTGGATGAGACTTTGCCCCCCTGCCAACGAGGCGATCGCGACCGCACGAATCGTATGCGATTTGGACCCGGGAATCGCCACCGTACCTTTCAAACGGGATTTATTAACAACCAGCTTCATTCGTATAACCCTGTCTATATGGTCTAAATGTGGTATTTTTATCAGAAATGGCGAGGAATTGAAAGAAGATTCTCACAGTATTCAGGATACAGGCCAAAAAGGCCTCAATTCCCAATCAGATAATATAACCGTATTCAATCGCCTTTGTCGCCCTACCGCCGTTCTCGCGGCTTATTTCTATTGCCGGCCGGGTGTGCATATTCCGGAGCTGCCTGTTTCAACCGGCATTTCAGGCACGAAGCACTTCCGCCCCCTTGCCTTGCTGGATCATAGGGACGTAGCTTTCGAGTTCCTGCAATACTTCTGAATCCGTCAGGTCAATTGTCGCTTTCTTTTCGTGTGCCATATACGCAGCCATCACGAGCATCGTGATACGCCGGCCGTATTGGAAATCGAGCATAGCATTTTTGCCCTTTTCAAAGGCCGAGATGGCATCCCGCCATTCAGCTACATAACCATACAAGTCAGGCTCGTTCGGCTGAAGAATCAGAGCGCCTCGCGTCGCCTGTGCTTTCTCAAGGGCAAGCTCGCTGTCTGCAACGGCCGTCGCCGCCGCGTCACTAATAAATATACCGGCAGGCGACTCCAGAGAGTTAACCGTATACGAATAGCCGGGGCCGAAGGCTTCCATAAGCAATCTCAGGCCGGGTGCATCGTACATCCAGGAATTCGTCGCTTGAGCTATACTGTTAATCCCGGTTTCAGGATCTTTAAACTCAATTGTAACATTCGAGTAATCTTCCGCCGGAGTGGCTTTATAATCCACTCCTCTCTCCTTAAGCTGGCTAATCCAGGGCTCTTTACCCCACTTGAGCAGTGCCATGTTGGCAGTCACTGAAACAGGCTTGAGATAGTCAGGTCGTTTACCGCTGGGTGTCAGCGTATACATCCCGACGGCTATACTGTGACAGCCCATATCGCAGCACACGCCGCCCCCCTGCCTGGTGGGATCCCAGAACCACGGCTCGTGCGGTCCGCCGTGCTCCTCTGCACTGCGGGAAAGATGCACAGAACCCATACTCTTTTCCACTGCCGTAAGTTGATTGCGGGCCTCTACTACACAGGGCATGTGAAGCTGGTTTTCGAAGTATGCGGTAGGCACATGGAGCGCCTTTGCCATTCTTGCCATTACATCTGCTTCCTGAAGGTTCCGTGCAAGCGGTTTTTCACAAATGATTCCCTTGATTGCAGACCCGTTTTCGATTGCCTTAGCTATATTGCGCATGATATCGAGACGAGCAAAATTCGGGGCAAAAATGCAGATAACGTCGACAGCGTCACAGATATCTGCGACATTATCGTACACCTTGGTATTGCCCAGGCCATCATGGTGTGCGCGCTTGGCAAGAACTTCTGCACCTTCGGGGGCACAGATTCCTGTCAATTCGATGCCGCGGACCGAACATAACGCCCTTTCATGAAATGTTGCTACAAAACCGGCTCCTATCATTCCTATCTTTAGCATCGTATAATTCCTTTCTTTTCAAGTGTTCTCAAGCTCATAATCCATCTTTTTACCGGACGGTTTAACACAATAAAGGCCATAACCGTACGCTTAGTATCTACACTACTTTTAGTTAAAATACAACTCATAACTGTATAGAAGCACCATAATAAGGAGCGATAATCAGTCTCTTGGGTATAATATTCATAAAGAGCAATTTATAAATCAATTTCGTGTCAATAGTGGGGGATTTGCAATGAGTAGTTTGAACAGAACACGTACAAGAATCGAATATGGGACCTAAAAAAAGCAAAAGTTAACTTAAATCAGAAATAATAATGAAAAATCAAACTTTTGTGATGAGTACCCACATAAATAAACGAAAATATATTTACGGAATACTTTTTCTAAGATGCTGGATGATTAGCTTGGTAAATCGTTGGTAGAACAAGAAATATTATTTTGAACGTCATTGTAGAAAACGTTTTTTGGTGTACAGAAACGCCCGAGAAGTCTGAAGGAGTAAATATAATGCCCACAACAGAAATAGCAGAAAAACGAATGGGTATGCCTGAAATAAGAATGAAGGCCAAAGCACTCGGAATAACATCCGGAAATATGAAAAAGGCTGATCTTATACATGCTATCCAGGTAGCAGAGGGGTGCATGCCGTGTTTCGGAAGATCCGGCGGACAATGCTCATACACTGACTGCTGCTTTATGAAAGATTGCTTTAAAATCAAACTATAATTTCTGCCTGTTTGTCATTAAGGCTTTTATAGTGTCCCTTGGGAACAGATTACTCTGATTGTACATCTTGTTAAACACGTCTGCACAAGTCGTTTAAGGCAAACTTATTTTATATTTCAAATAATTGTATTTCTTTGACATATATTGGTATCTTCATTATATTCGTTTGTGTCAAGGAGTTTGCTTGTGTCCCTCGGAGTGTACTCCTGATTCAATACGAGGGAGGTTAAATTGCTGGCTCATCGAGAGCCCAAGGAGCACATTGTGGATAAAGGTAAAGTAAAATGGTTTAATGAGAGGAAGGGATTCGGTTTTATTGTTCCCGACAATGGCGGTGAGGATTTATTTATCCATCACTCGAATATTGCTGCGGAGGGATTCCGATCTCTAAATGATGACCAGGCAGTAGAGTACGAGGTTGCCGAGGGTAAAAAAGGCCCTGAAGCAGTCAATGTTCGTCCCTGCTAAAGCCAAGATCGCCGGTATATCCGGATTGTGAAAACCAAGGGCCCTGCCGAATAGCAGGGCCTTTTCAATTGAGCACTCATAATTATCACGGATTGCCTTCCCAAAATATTTTGACTGCATGGTTGGATTTCTGATATTATTATATGCTCGAATATCAGAGGCAGATAATTGGAAAGATAATTCCTGATTTATTACAGTAGTTAAATCGAGAACGTGAGATCAAAAATGGATTGTCCGGCGTGTGGAATTTCGATGATGGAAGAAGACTTCGGAGGCGTATCGGTTGATGTCTGTAAGAATGGGTGCAAAGGAATTTGGCTTGACTGGGGAGAATTAAAGGATTTGGATGAGAGTCATGAAGGTATTGGCAGAGCCCTTGAAGAAGCATTGAAAAGCCCACGTCAGAATAATCCCAATCGGGGCCCGCTAAACTGCCCGAAGTGCGGAATAAAAATGCGTGAACACAAATACAAAAATGCAAAGGAAGTAAGCGTAGATGAGTGTTATGCGTGCGGGGGATTTTTTCTCGATAGCGGAGAACTCAAGCAGATCAGAGATAATTACATGAGCGAAG
>CAZHBL010000416.1:0-5227 GCA_964530105.1 uncultured Pirellulales bacterium
CAGCAATTATAGTTGGCTTCTACATGGCGTGGAATATCGGCGCCAACGATGTGGCCAACTCCATGGCTTGTTCAGTCGGGTCAAAATCGCTAACCGTCTTCTGGGCAGTGGTCCTGGCAGGTATTTGTAATTTCTGTGGAGCTGTGCTTGTTGGCAGCCACGTTGCCGATACCGTCAGGAACGGAATAATAGACACCCATGCATTCGCTAACGACCCCCGGATGCTTGCCCACGGCATGTTGTGCTCGCTTTTGGCCGCGGCAGTATGGCTGAATCTTGCCTCGTATTTTGGTATGCCGGTCTCAACGACGCACTCCATAGTCGGTGCCGTCGTCGGGTTTGGAATTCTGGAAGCCGGACTGGGACATATTCACTGGTATAAGATGGGGGAGATTGTTGCCAGTTGGTTTATCTCGCCGCTGGCAGGGGGGATAATGGCCTACATTATATTTAAGCTGATCTCGCGCTATATCCTGTCCGCCGAAGAACCTGCCGCCGCCGCTCGAAAAGGCGTACCGGTTTGCGTTTTTGTGGTCTTTACCACAATAATTCTGTCCATTATTTACAAAGGCCTGAAAAACCTGCATCTGGATTTAAGGGCACATTCGGCGATTATACTAAGTATTCTGGGTGGTGTCGGCACGGCAGGAGTTTCCATGTTGTTTGCCAGGAAAAATCGTAATAACCACGACAAATTACCTCTGGAGCAGCAGCTCAAGCAAGTTGAGAAGACCTTTGCCGTGCTGGTAATCATTACCTCATGCACGGTAGCATTTGCGCATGGTGCCAATGACGTGGCGAATGCCATCGGGCCGCTGGCGGCGGTAGTTGAAATTGTCAAGACCAACACGGTCCCAGGCAGGGTGCCTGTGAGCTTGTGGCTCTTGGTCCTCGGTGGTTTTGGTATTGCAATTGGCCTGGCTACTTTCGGATATCGTGTAATGCGCCTGGTTGGGACGAAGGTCACTGAGATTACGCCCTCACGCGGTGTTGCCGCGAACTTAGCCGGAATGATGACAGTCCTGACCTGTTCGAAAATGGGTCTGCCGGTATCCACTACGCATACTATGATTGGCGCGATCTTAGGTGTGGGATTGGCCCGCGGTATTACCGCTATTAACCGTAACGTCGTTAAGTCAATTTTTACCTCCTGGATCGGGACAGTTCCGGCCGCCGCAGTGTTGACCGTACTGTTTTATCTAATTGCAATAACGTTATTTTGGTAAGGAACCATTATTCACCGCAGAAAAGTGCTCGCCAAACATGTCTGTAATAACGTCAAATTTATCAGCCGGCCCACGAATATCTCACAAGCAATAAACAGCTTGTACGGTAATCACAGAGGAAGTCTATTGACCAGTAAAGCAAAAACGGCTAAAACTGGCGTGTAGTTAAAATGAATTAGTTTTCAATACACTATTTAGGAATAACTATGGTCAAGGATATGATTTTTGGGACAGTAGGGGGGTTGGGTCTTTTTTTATTCGGCATGGGATTAATGTCGGACGGCCTGAAAAAGGTCGCCGGGCAGAAATTGAAAAGCCTCCTTGAATCACTGACGAAAAATAGAGTCATTGCCGTTATTATCGGAGCCCTGACGACATGCCTGATTCAATCGAGTTCTGCGACAACCGTGATGACGGTCGGATTCGTAAATGCCGGACTTCTGACCTTAAAGCAGGCACTGTGTGTAGTTCTTGGCGCCAACATCGGCACGACAATCACGGCTGGACTCGTTTCGGTTCTGGCCGTCTTTAAGATTACCAATTATGCGCTGCCGCTTGTGGGCGCCGGATTCCTGATTAATGTGCTTGGAAAAACGCAAAGGAACAGAAGCATCGGTCAGGTAATGATCGGTTTTGGTCTCCTGTTTCTTGGCATCCATTTCATGAAAGAGGCTTTCGATCCTCTCAAAGACCATCGTGGTGTGCAGGAGGCGCTGATATGGCTCGGCCGCAATCCGCTTCTGGCGGTTCTGGCCGGGACGGCTATCACAATGCTTCTGCAGAGCAGCTCGGCTTCGATCGCCATTATTCAGATGCTGGCCTTTCAAGGCGCCTTTGGGACGGATTGGCCTTTAGTGCTCCAGGTAACAATACCGTATATTCTGGGCGACAATATCGGCACAACAATCACGGCTCAATTGGCGGCACTGCGGACCTCCAGAAACGCCAAACGAACGGCAATGGGGCACACAATTTTCAACGTGATCGGCGTTATGTATATGCTTCCTCTGGTATGGGTGGGGTGGTTCAGCTATGCAGTGGAATGGCTCACGCCCGGCCATCTGGGGCAAAATACGATTATGACCAACATATTTTTTGCCCATTTCATGTTCAACGTATTTAACACGATTGTGTTCCTTCCGTTTATCGATGGACTCGCAGCATTGGTTGTCAAAATCATACCTGTAACTGAGATTGAGCTTGCACAAAAGCCGGTGGTTTTGGAAAAGCACCTGCTGGATACTCCGGTGATAGCATTAGAGCAGGCTAAACGGGAAATCATTCGTATGGCTCAAACGGCAAAAAAGGCCGTTATGCGCTCTATCAATGGACTCATCTACGATAACAGAAAAGAACTCAGCTCCGTCCGAAACATAGAGGATTTTATCGATATATCGCAGCTCGAAATCACATCATATCTGTCGGCATTATCGCGCAGAAATTTGTCGGACGAGGTCTCGATTGAGCTGCCGGTGCTGTTGCATACGGTCAATGACCTTGAACGCATCGGCGACCACGCCGTCAATATTGTCGAAATAGCCGAACGAAAAATCGGCCAGAAGCTTTCGTTTAGCGATTCGGCACTTAAGGAAGCTAACGAACTCAAAAAAGAGATAGAACGGATGTGTGATCATATTATCACAGCTTTGAAAGATAACGATATAAAGAGAGCCAAGTCGGCACTGGTTCACGAAAACAACATCAACAGAATGCAGATAGAATTTCGCCGCAGCCACGTAGAGCGAATGGCCGGAAGTATCTGTTCACCCCAGACGGGCTTGATATTTATCGACCTGGTCGATAACGTTGAAAAAATCGGCGACCACCTTACAAATATCGCACAGGCCATCATTGGCGGCCTGCAATGGGAGGGAATCAAACCAAAAATTTCTTCCGATTCCTGACTATATACTGGCAACCGGGTAATTTTAAGGTATAATTAACCATATGGAGAGTCCATTTCGGATAATTGCGGTTGGCGTGCTGTGCCTGATATTGCTCGCGGGATCGAGTATGGCGTCTGAGCCAAACGCCGCCGGCACGGATTCGCCTACAGTCAACGCAGCGGTCATTGTCTGCAAGGGCATGATCGACGATGGGCTCTACAAATCCATCAAGCGCAGGACACAAATCGCACTTGATAACGATAGCGAATACATTATTTATGAAATCGGTACGTACGGCGGGTTGTTGCAGTCTGCGGATGATATATCCAAATACTTCATATTGGATATCGGAAAAAAGGCTCACACCGTTGCCTATGTAACAACCGAAGCGATATCGGCCGGTGCGATGATAAGCGTCTCCTGCCGGGATATCATCATGCGCGAGAATACCACGATTGGCGATTGCGCTCCGATTGTGATGGGCGGCAAACTCGAAGGTGTGGAGCGTGAAAAAGCCGAGAGCTTTACCCGCGCAGCCTTTATGCGGGCCGCAGAGGCAAACGATTATCCGGCCGCGCTGCTAAAAGCGATGGTCACAATGCAGACGAAGGTTTATAGGGTAAAGAATCTGCAAACCGGCGAGAGCGAGTTCTTCGAAGACAAACAACTGCCAGACGATCCGAATAAATATGACCTGGACGGCAAAGAGCTCGTTGTCAAAGAAGACGAGATTTTGACGCTTACCGCCGCCAGGGCATTCGAGTATGGAATTGCACGGGCAAAGGTCAAGGACCTGGCTGGGGCTCTTGAGTACCTTGAAAAACGTGACGGCGTGACTTTTGCCGGCAAGCCGATGGTTCTTGAAACTTTATGGTCGGAAGAGATGGTCCGGTGGCTGAACTCGCCGGCGGTGATGGCAGTGCTTGTGATGATTGCATTGCTGGGTGTTTACATAGAATTCAACACGCCAGGTTTAGGGCTGCCCGGACTCGTGGCAGTAATTTGCTTTGTCGTTATTATCGGCAGCAAATACATGGTGGGACTTGCAAACTGGGTGGAGGTGGTGTTATTTGTCGTGGGGATACTCCTGTTGTTGGTTGAAATTTTCGTATTGCCCGGCTTCGGCATTGCTGGAATACTGGGAATAATTTGCGTTATGGCCGGATTATTCGGCATGCTCATTAAGAATCCCCCCAACAGGTTACCCTGGCCCGACAGCCCTGCAAACTGGGATTTGTTCTTAAACGGGCTCATAGGATTGTCACTCGGCTTTATTGGGTTCGTCGTCCTGGCGTGGACACTTACAAAATACCTGCCTAAATTCCGGTTCCTCAGCGGGCTGATTCTAATACCGGCGGTCGCCAAGCAGGGCACGGAAATGGAAATCAATATGACGGCACCGCCTGAACTTGAAACCATCGGTGTCAAAGTGGGTGAACTTGGAGAAGTCGTTTCAATACTTAGACCCACCGGAAAAGCAAGATTCGGCGGTATTATCGTGGACGTTATTGCCGAAGCCGAATTCCTTGACAAAGGTACTAAGGTTGAGATAATTGAAATACACGGCAACAGAGTCGTTGTCAAAGCAGTGAGAGAGCAATAATAGGAAGAAACGGATGGGCTGGTGGCTGGTTTTTGCTGTTTTTCTTTATTTTGTCTGTGCGGTGCTGATCATCGCCGAAGTATTCGTACCAAGCGGCGGCCTGATCAGTATCTGCGCTATTGCCTGCCTGGTCGGCGGTATCGTGATATTTTTCCAATACAGTGCTACTGCCGGGTGGATAGGCATAGGTATTGCGGTTATAATGATTCCATCGGTGTTAGTTGTCGCTTACAAGATATTCCCAAGAACCAGATTCGGCAAAAACGTGACGCTCACACCCCCGAAACGTAGGCAGGGCGATGCCATACCTGATACCGACAAACTAAAAGAACTGCTCGGCGCCGACGGCGTTGTCCTTACACCGCTGCGGCCGGTAGGAATGTGCGATTTCTCCGGGCAAAGAGTCGAGTGTGTCGCCGAGAGTGGATATGTTGATAAGGGCACAAAAGTCAAGGTTATCAACGTGGAAAGCACACAGTTGACTGTTCGTATAATCGAAGAGAGTTAATGAA
>CAZHBL010000417.1:0-5216 GCA_964530105.1 uncultured Pirellulales bacterium
AAACTGGAAACTTACCACCGCTTCCGCCAAGAGTGGCACTTGAGTGAGATGTTACCTAATTTCAAACCTTATTACTTTGAAAGTGTTTTGAAAACAATACATTCGTTCAGGCATACCATAACTCTCTATCTTTCTATCAGTTATATGAAGGCATAAAATTTTTCTCAACGTTCATTGCATACGTCACTGCACGCAAACTCTCCATGGTGGCCAAGGTTGGACGAACCTAATGGCTACTGCTACGGTTCGATCGGCTTGCCGAACACAGTGAATTCCATGATCCCCAGGTTCGTGTTGCTAACCTGGGGCCAGTCGGTGATGGTTAGACGCACGAATCTACAGGCCGTGGGCGGGATCTCTTCGAATTCCACGTACTTGGTGACACGGTTGTCCATCTTGTCCAGAACGTTGGTATAGGTATCGCCGTCAGTAGAGGCCTCGATTTTGTATTGATGGGCGATTGCTGTATCGGTCGGCTGGGCGGTCTCGTTTTGTCCTCCAAACCCGAAACCAAAACGGCCGCGGCCTGCCACGAATTCGATACGACAGGAGTCGATCATGAAACGCTGCACCGGATCAAATTCGGTTGCCGGCCCCAAATCCAGGGTCAGGGAGGGCTGTGTGTCGTCTGCCGCAGGTTCCCACCACGTTCCGTTGGCGTTGTCGACAGCGTAAGGCGCTTCATGGCCTGGACGCTGGCTTGAGAAGGTGCTTTGCGCCCTCATGGCACGTACTTTGTTGATAGTCAAAGGAATGGAGCCGGAATCACCCTGGCGGACCGGATCATCCACCACGCCGGGTGCCCATTGGGGCGTTTCAGTGGGACCGCGCACAAAGAGATTGCCCTTCTCATCGAAACCGACAGGATCCATACCGATACGTCGACCGCCAGGCGGATTGGCCAGGACAATGGTATAGAACTGCCAGAAGTTGCCATCCAGATCCTTGATGACACAGCCGTGACCAGGGCCGGTCACCACACCAGTTGTCTTGCGTAAAACGGGATTTCTCGGTGCGTAGGTGAACGGTCCCAGAGGATGCTTGGATGTATAAACACCAGTGGCATAACTGAGCCATTGCGTACCGGAGGCCGAGTATTCGAGGTAATACCTGTCATCCTGTTTGATCATCCAGGG
Organism: uncultured Pirellulales bacterium; assembly: GCA_964530105.1. Classification (GTDB taxonomy): domain Bacteria; phylum Planctomycetota; class Phycisphaerae; order Sedimentisphaerales; family Anaerobacaceae; genus JAFGPJ01. The sequence continues at coordinate 1,137 of CAZHBL010000417.1, forward strand.
ACCTTCAATCCAGGTCACTTCGGAATACTCGTTCATCTCACCATAGCGTTCCCATCGGTGTGACTTATCAAAGCCAAACAGGCGTTTCGGAGCAGCCGCAAAGCGAGTCAGATCGTTAGGATCCAAGGGAACAACATAGATGCCTTCAGCCCCTCTACCCGGATAATACAGATAAGGCTGGTCCTGATCTATGAAGAAGTGCACGTCGAAGGCGCCTGCCCAGGTGCGACCGTTATTAGCAGTACCGGTCCATGGCTGTCCCTTATGGCCTTTCCAGTCGCCGAGAGATTTATACGGACCGAGTATGTACTTGGCACGGTAGAGTCGCGCACCGTTACCCGACATGTAGAAGGTGCCTTTGTACTTAACAATCCCGGGGGCAACGGGCACGCGTCCCTGAACAGGACGGTATTGCCAGTTCACCAGGTCCTGCGAAACCCAGGCGCCTCCACCAGTACAGAACATGTAATATTGATTACCTTCCAGCACCACGGTGACATCACCGAGACTGATACCGCGTGGTGAACCGTCTTGGGAAGACGCTTCCAAGGGCAGAGGATTGCAGTAACGAAGCGATCTACCGATGACCGGTGCACCGGGTTTTGCCAGGGCGATTTGCAAGCAGGCGCACATGATCACTGTGACGATGATCACTTTAGGGAAAGTGATTAGACGTTTGCCTGCCCAGAGGATCACTATGCTCATCATTGCAATTGTTTGTCTTGTTCTCACAATAACTCCTTGTATTACTATGAGAGAACGTGTTTACTCGGCGAAGATCTCGATGCCGTTAATCGCCGGATTTTCTATGTTTGGTGTAAACGTAATCCTCAGCTTGCCGTTGGTCACCGTAACGCCTTTGTACTCACGCTGGATAGCTTTGTACGGCCCGCCGGCCTCCTTGAAGATATCGAAATCCTTCTCCGGCTTTTGTCCCTGCACGGCAAACGAATACACCCGCTGGCCGACGCCGGTGATGCCCGTGAAGGTCTCGGCAAAATGCAGGCGGACGGTGTACTTGCCGTTGGGAAGATTGAACTCGTACGCGCTCATGCTGTACCGCTCGGTTCGGAAGATCTGCGGGAATGCGACGTTGGGAACCTCGTATTCTTCGGCACGTTCTATCGTCATGCCATCCGGCGGGCTCAGCGATGCACTGGGAGCCTTGACCTGATCGGGAAGCCAGAAGTTGCCATTCTTGTCGGTGTAGGGCTGATAGGCCCCACACGCCACCCGAATCACCAGCTTGGCTGTAGCCGGAGATGCGGGAAGTGTCGGCGCAGCCGTCTTGAAGATGTGTTGGACAAAGAGATACAGGTTGTTGGCCCATTCGGTAGGGTCGTGGGCGTTGGAATCCACGTGCCAGATGTGCGGCACATTCTTCTCTTTGAGATAGTTGTGAACACCCTGACTGATGCGGATCAGACCATCCTTATTGCCGCAACCCAACCATAGTAGCTTCAGTTTGTCCCTGGCGGCAGCCGGGTCAGGTACGAGCTCGGCTGGAGGTTTGGTGTTGGGGGCCGAAGAAAATCCCCCTACCCAGGCGAAAACATCGAGATGACCGAGGCCGAAGTTCAGGGACTGGCCGCCGCCCATCGATAATCCCGCCAAGGCCCTGTTCTCGCGGTTCGTGTACACGGAATACTTGGCCTCGATGGCAGGGATCACGTCCTTTAGCAGATCGTTTTCGAAATTGGCGAAAGCCGGCGCGCTGGCAAAGACATTGCCTTCGGCCCGGTCGTTCTCCTGTGCCCGGCCGTTGGGCATGACCACGATCATCGGCTGAATCTCGCCGTCGGCCAGCAGATTGTCCAGGATGTTCTCAGGCTGGCATAGACGTTTCCACTCTGTCTCGTCGCCGCCGATGCCGTGCAGCAGGTAAAGCACGGGGTATTTATGGTTGGTAGAATAGCCGGGCGGCGTGTAAACAAACATTTTTCGACGGGTTCCGACCGTCTTGGAGTCATACTCAATCATCGTCAACTCGCCGTGAGGAATATTTTCACGCCTGGTTCTGAATCCAGCGGGTGGATCGGCGAAGGCGGGCTTGTCGTCCGGACCAAGCTCGATCGGGCCGCCGAATCCCCCTCGTCCCGGACCTCTGCGGGCATCCCTTGAGGCCGAGTCGTCTCGTGCAGGGGCCGACACAGCAGTCGGAGTGATGGAACTGGAAAGGTTTTCCTTGAACAGCAGTTGAGCGAACTGGTGCAGGCTGCGCCGCCAGGTCTGCCACTCGTGGGCGGTATCGGGCGAGATGTAGAAATGAGTGTTGAGGCCAGCCTCTTTGAGCGCATCGGTGTTCGCCTTGGGATCACCGCCGAATCCCCCACGGCCGCCGCTTCTGCGGTTTTCGAGTTCCCGGCTGCCATAGCTGACAAACAAGAGTTTGACTTTCCCTTTGAAGCCGGGCGCATTGTTGACATCATCCGGGCTGATGCTGCCGCCGCTGAAGATGCCAATATGGGAGAACGTGTCAGGGCTGGCCAGGGTGATAGCTCTAGTCTGCATGCCACCCATGGATAGTCCCGCCATGGCCCGGTGCGGTTGATCTGCAAGCGTGCGATAGTTGGCATCGATCATAGGGATGATGTCCTCCAGCAGGGTCTTCTTGAAGCCGTCTGCCCAACCTGCAGGGGGCCAGCCACCCGCTCCCCGACGCGGGCGTTGCCCGTTCGGCATGCGCCAGGTGCCATTGTCCATGACAATGATAAAGGGTTTGGCCTTGCCCTCGGCAATCAGGTTGTCCATGATCAGATTGGTCTTGCCCTGACTGGGCCAGCCGGTCTCGTCCTCACCACCGCCGTGTTGGAGGTACAGCACGGGATAACGCTTGGTCGTGTCCTTGTCATACTCGGGCGGTGTGTACACGAAACAACGACGCATGGTGTTATTGCTCTTGGAGAAGTAGTGTTGTTCGCGTATTTGACCGTGCAGCACGTCCTTGAGGGCGTAGAAATCTTGATCCTTGGCCGGTACTTCAACACCACTGCCCCAACGCCCGGCACCATAAAAGTACAGACTGCCCGGGTCTGGAACTGCAGCCCCGTCAATCCAGATCTGGTAGTAGTGGAATCCTTCGTCCTGGGGCTTCGAGTCTCCCATCCAGGCCCCGTCTTCGCCCTTGGTCATGGGGTATTTGACAGCGCCGATATCGAGGAGAACTGTGTGGGCCTCGGGTGCGACGATACGAGCCCGGACGCAACCTTCGGAGTTGACCTGGGGGTATTGTCGGCCCGGCTGATTGGAAGTAGCGGGTTTGAAATCGCCCACAGGCTGGCTCGTCTGTGCCAGACACAGCGAACCTGAAAAAGTAAGTAACAACATTAGTGTAATCAAATTACGTTTCATTGTCTTTCTCCTTTTGTCCTTGAACAGCAACAGAGTGAACTCATGCAGGCTGCGTCGCCACATCTGCCACTCGCCGGCGGCATCGTGCCATACGCAGCAAATGCTGTTGATCCCGTCACTCCGCCATGATCTCGAAGGCACATATCTGTGGGTTTTCGATATTAGGCGTAAAGCCGATTACCAACTGGCCATTCTCCACAGACACGCCTTTGTACTCCTTGATCAGGGGCTTTAGCGTTCCTCCTACGGTCTTGAATATGTCGAGGTCCTTCAGTATCTCTCGACCGGGCACACTGACCGAGAAAACCCTTTCCCCCGGTCCCATGATGCCTTCGAAGGTCTCTGCAAAGTGCAGACGTACGGTGTACTTGCCGTTAGGTACCTTAAACTTGTACGAATCCATGCTGTATCGCTCGGTCTCGTAGATCGTTGGATTGTCCGTACCCGTCACGCTAATGCCCGTCCTATCCATCGTCATACCATTCACGGCGCCCCAGTCCTTACCCGTGCCCAACTCCTGATCAGCAGCCCAGATATGACCGGATTTGTCCTTGTACGACTCAATCGCTCCGCAATTGATCCGCAGCACGAACTTGTTGGCAGTGTCTACTGGAGTGGACGAACTGGAAGAGTCTTCCTGGAACAGTAGTGGCGCGAGTTCCCGCAGGCTGCGGCGCCAGGACAGGAACTCGTGGGCCGTATCCGGGGAGACGTAGAAGGCACTGTTGA
>CAZHBL010000418.1:0-5208 GCA_964530105.1 uncultured Pirellulales bacterium
CAGGAGTACCAGCTACACCTTCACCATTCCATCCCTTGATTTTCTCGGTGCCGGGTAGTTCAAAGCTGGAGTTTTCAATCTCAACCGGCTTAGGCCGATACAACCGGATATCGTCGAAGTACATCTTGCCCGAACCGCCGGGAACAGTCATATTGCCCTTAGTGCCCAGGCCAATCGCAATCTTGTCAACGTCGGTCAGGACTATGCCCTGGTCGGCAAAAGCCCGCAGCGGGATAACCCACTCGGTCCAGACGCCGATCTGTGCAGCGGCCGGATCATCATGGACCACCACCGCAGGTGTGCCGGCGTTGTTGGACACGGCCACATAAAGCGGCTCGGCATCGTTGCTGAGTATGCCGATATCCTGGTTCATCCACTGCCCGGTGACATTACCGGTAGTCGTAACGTTAGTGAATACGGCCTGACACGTTAAAGCAGTGTCATGGCTCGTAAGCGCCAAACCTATATAGACATTCGAACTCATCGGGATGGTCTCTGTGCCCTGCAACGTCCACGCCGAGCCATTGGCTGAATGGTACCCCGTAAAGTTTCCGGACATATCACGCTCGATCTTCACCCAGTAGGGTGCGGTAATGTCGGCTGTCGTCGTATCGAGGCTGGTCTGGCCCGTGCCGGGACGGCGCTGGAAGGACACACCTGAGCCGGGAGTTAAAACCATCATCGCGTGCGCCGAGTCAGGATTGAGCGTCTCACGAATCATCACACCGGCTTTTGCCCAGTCGTTCGTGTTATCGATGCTCTGGACCTTTGCGACAATCGTGCCGGGGCCGGCGAGCATCTTATAAGCAAAATGGAACTCATCGGCTTCCACGCTGTCAACCGCCCAGATATCTGCGCCGGAGCCGGTCATCGTGTAGGTGCCGACCGGTCCCTCAATGAAGCTGCCGACTGACGCCGAGTAACCTCTGAACCATAGCGACAGCTCCGTTACGCCTTCCTCAGTCCAGTCACGCGGGGCAGACAATTGTTTCACTGCTTCTGAATAATTCGCAAAGCCCTGTTTATTGTTGTCATACCAGTACGGCATCGACTGGACACCGCTATGAACGATACTTTCCTCAGTATAAGAGCCAGTAGTGTCGTCGCCTACAGCCGCACCGGTGCCGTTACCAGGAATGTAACCGGGAGTGCCAGGCGCGCCGGCGCCAAGCCCATCATTCCACGCAAACCATATCTGGTTATCTCCGGTATCATAGTCCTCAAAACTGTCCACGACAAGGAAATCACCTGTCGTAAAGCTCCAAAGGCTGCCAATCCACGGACTGTCGGGATTGACGCTATTGACTTCGTCAACGCGCCAGTAGTAAGTAGAAGCCCAGCCAAGTTTCCCGGGATCATAGCTCTCGTCACCAAGTGCCTTTATGCCTTTATACTCGGGCGAAGCTGCGGTGGCATTCTTCACGGCTTCTTCATCCGTGCCGAAGTACACCTCGTGTGAAACGGCATAATCTCCTGCTCCCCACTTGAGTACAGGTGTTTGCTTTATACCCGTATCGCCATTACGTGGATTCGGGCTGCTGGCTTTTATAGGCAGCGCCAATGCAGCCTGCGGAATGAGCTGCTTTGGAGTGGATGGGCTTGCCCATCGCAGTTCTGCGATTGCATTAGTCGCGTTCTCAAAATACTCCATTACAATGCTGTAGGTATTCCCGGCGATAAGGTCAATCGTTCCACTATGCTCGATTGGGTATAAGTCAACCGATTCCCAGGAATCAACAAGCTGCTTACCGCCTACCCATAGTCGTACACCATCATCCGTCTTGGGATAGAAGGTATAGGCCTCAGTATATCCCGCTTCTACTTCACCAGTCCATCTGACTGAGAAGTTATTATCGCCGACCGCTGGATCCGGTGCGTCGGGATCCATCCAGTTAAAGTTGATTTGTGTATCTGTGCGGGTCAGAACGAAAGTCCTCAAATCCATACCTTTGAAGTAATCTGCTCGTAAACCTCCACCGGCTTTTGCTGTCTTAAAACTCCAGACATTGCCTGTATATGTAACGACGCCGTCATACTCATCAACCCGCCAATAATAAGTCTTTTCTCTCTCAAGAGTGCCGGGATCATATTTTGTAGATCCTGATTGAGTTCCTCCGGTAGCATTGCTCACGGTATCAAAATCATCACCGAAGTACACGGAGTGCAATTTCGCACCATGGCCTGGTGTCCAGCTAAGAGTTACATCCGGGTCCACAAATTTGCCGTCGTCAACCGGATTGGGTTCATAAGCCGTTTTAGGGGGAACTATAAAACTCCACACATCACCAGTGTACATCTCACCATCGGCACTAACCTCATCGATTCTCCAGTAATACGTCGTGCCCGGAACAAGGCCGTCCGGATAGGGATACCCGGGAAAGCCAACCACATAGAACGTATCGGATTGGTTAATCTGGAATGTATCACCGGTTCCAGCCTCTACATCAGCAAAACTTTCACCGAGGTACACATCGTGCGAGACAGCAGAGGGTGCCGCCAGCCAGCCAATAGTTGCCCATGTACCCGTATGGATGGCACCGTCAGCAGGGGTTGGATTAGCCGCCTTATTACTCGCCTCGAGTACGGCAACTGCCCACACACTCGGATCCTGCCAACCATTTCCATCCGTTGAATACCAGGAAACCTGCGATTCTCGTGTATCACCACCGTCGTCATCATCGTTAATCCATACATCGAAGCCAATCAGTTGGCCGGGCGTTGCCGGCTCACCCATTATGCTCATCCACGGCAGCTTGATTTCAAAAAGATAACCGTTCTCGGTCGTAGCTACAGCGTATTCAACACCCACTAAGCTTGGAGCTCCGTTGTGGATTGCCGTGGGCGCTTCCACTTCAGTATTCCACCGAAAAGTGTACTGGTGGTCATTTTCGTCCACTGAAGTGCCTTTGCTATTGTCGCCATCGACGTAGACCTCAACACTATCATCCTGCCATAAGCTGGCTGGTGTGTCATTGACCAAAACATCATCATACACTATGGCCAGCACATACAGGGCTTCCCAGTTCCAGAGGGCCCGCCAGGTACCAGAGCAATCTTCAGGCGAACTGGGGGCGGTGCCTACTTGACTGGTGTTTATCGTATGTTCTGACGAAAAAAACCATATCTCATCGACGATACCATCGAGCACCGGCATGGTCCCCGGGCTGGGGATGACCGCGTCCTGAGCCGGTACCACGCTAACCAAACTCAGCACAAAAACAAATGAAAATACATAAATCAGTTTTCTAAACATAATACGCCTCCTTCAAATATAATGATTAATAATAGTTTTAGCTGCACCACATTCAATTCATCTTTGTTCGGGACGATTACTTGCGATTTGCTGCTACCTCCTTTCCTTAAGAAAGCCAACCATTGACTAAAAGCAAAAAAGAACACTATTAGGTACAAAGTTCCCGCCCGTAACTATGTGCCTTCCTCAGTGAAATTTCAGCTAAACGACCTGAAATATAAAAAATTTAACGCCGTTGTTCGAAGACAAAAATCCACAGATGTACGCCTATACAGCATGAGCCTCACTAAATTACTTTGTACCAAATTACCCACCTTCCCGTCAAGGAAAATCTTCGATTTTGTGCTTGAACATGAGCTGGACGAGGAACCAGATTATGTAAGAATTCACCATAAAACTTCAAAAAACGCCCTTTAAAGCTCCAAATCTCATATTTAGAAGTAAGTTTACTATATATCACCACTATCACTCGCGTTCAGTCTGCCAGGGTTCCTGGTATTCGGGAAGCTCGCCGGCTTTGGGTGTGGCCATAGTAATGGGCATTTTGATGGGTATTTCCTCGGATCCGCGAACGACTCTGCCCAGCTTTTCTTTTGTTGCCCGAACAGGTTCGGTTATAAGCTCAGGGACGCTGTAGGTCCAAAGACATGAATCATAATATGTCGGATCTTTCTGAGGCAGTCGTATCGGCTTGTGTACTCTGCCGTTTTTATCTACGTATGCGATATATGTTCTGGTGAATATGCCGCTGTCTCTTTTACTGCTGAAGGCGATCCATCGGCTGTTGCTTGACCAGCTATGCCAACTCTCGCTTTCGCTGCTGTTGATATCGAGTCGGTCGTACTTGTATTCGCCAGTTTGTTTTGTTGCTTCGAGGTCCATCATATACAGATCGCTGCTTTGTCGGTAAACGGGGAAGCAGCCGTAATCGCACATGCAGAACAGAAGCCAGCGGCCGTCCGGGCTGATTCGCGGCAAAAGGATGCTCAGGCCGGTATCCTCGGCTGAAAGCACTGGTTCCAGCAGCCCCCACTGATCGCGATCAATATCGTAACTGGTGCGGACAAGATCGTACTTGATTTGGTCATAGGATTCAGGAACGACAGTCTTATCCGTCCAGGTCACCGGAGCGCTGCATAAGTACAAGTGCCGGCCGTCGGCGGACCAGGTCGGATATGTTTCGAGCCGGTCTATTTTGGCAAGATTCGGTGCGGTCTTTACGTTTTCCGATTCGACCACGTAGTAGGACATTAGAGAATCGAAGTCCAGCACATCTCGGACCTCGCTTGCGGCCGAATGAAAGAGTTGCCTGACTTTGTTGACGGAAAATACGGCAATCTTTCCGCTTGGATGCCAGGATGTATATCCAAACTTTGTTCCAATCTTTCGTACATTGTCACCTTCGATCAGCAAAGCCGAGCTGCCATAAACTGCGCTGCGGATGCCTATGAGCACCTTTTCGGCACGGTTTCCACAAAAAGTATGGCAGTTCACACAACCGTGTTTGAAATATCCATTATTTAATATAGTTGATTCATCAAAGCTACTCAGATTACGCTGATAGATACCCATATTTCTCCAGGTGCTATGGCCCGGTCGAATCCTTCGATATACGAGGAAAGTATCAATGTCCTCGGCAGCGATCTGGGCGGTTAGGGCTTGAAAGCGGGACCACCGGACATTTTCTCCTTTGTTAGATGATGCGCCGGCCCCGGATTCGACATAGACATCCATATTGAGCTGCCGGCCGCGGTTCAAATCCAGAAGCTTATGCCAAGCTCGCTTCGGAATCAAAATTGTGGATTTCTTGCTGAATATCTCAATTGGATTTCCTTTTTCGGAGTGTATTCTGACGAAATAGCCTGAACCATCCTCTTGTATGATAAAGTTTAGGGGAGCAATGTTTGGCGGGATGACACTGCCGGCGTAATCCGGCTGGACTTTTGCGGGCCGGT
>CAZHBL010000419.1:0-5199 GCA_964530105.1 uncultured Pirellulales bacterium
CGCCTTTCCAGGGACTGTTGGGCTCGGCGTCGTTGACCTCGTCAATTCTCCAGTAATATGTCGTGCCGGGAACAAGACCGTCCGGATAAGGATATCCCGGGAAACCGACGACAAAATATTCCAGGTCCTGATTGCCCCTGAAAGTATCGCCAATGCCGTCGTTCACATCGTCAAAATTCTCACCCATATACACATCGTGTGAAACCGCGAAATCTCCCGGCCTCCAGGAAAGGCTCACCCACGTATCCGCATATAGGGCGCCATCTTTCGGGAACGGACCCAAGGCATATGGATACCCTTCACTGCCTTCCATAGCAGCCAGAATCTCAGGCAGGCTCAATACATGGTTGTAAATACGAATATCATCCATTACGCCGTTGACAAATCTGCTCAGAGGTTGTTCATTGCCAATAGTAAGTGATTCAGTCGAAGTTTTAGGTGTTCCGGAATCCGTATCCTGAAAAATTAAGCTGCCGTTTTTATGAAATCTTCTACCTTCAGCAGAATCATAACTGTAAGCAAAATGCGCCCATTCACCTGCTATAATTACTCCGGCGTCAGTATTAACATATGTTCTTGAGCCATCTGTATGCATAATTGGGAAATGGAAGCTACCATCTGCAAATCCTAATACTTCGTAGTTTTCGGCAGAATCTAAACCTTTGATGACAAATCCGTTATAATCCTTATTCTGATTTACTTTAAGCCAAAATGTTATTGTCCACCTGGTAAGATCCAAACTAGGGTCGTTCCCGCAATCAATCCAATCATCAGAACCATCGAATTCCAAGGCACCACCGAAATAACCGACCACCCACTCCGGATCGCCGTTCAAAGTACCATCGTTCCCATTGCCGCTTGAGTCGTAGGCAATGGTCCCTGAGCCCTCGTCAAACTTCCAGTGACCCACAAGATCTGCTGAAGCATTACCTGCTATGCTCAGCACAAGAACAAAAGAAATCAGGTAAATCGATTTTCTACACATAGTAGTCCTCCTTATAAAAAACTCAGGGTAATTATGCTTTGACCAACCGCCAAAGCGACCAATAATGTTTTTACCTGCACTATGTACGATCCATATATATCTGCCGACGGCAACTTTATCCGGCCTGAGATTATCTGCCTCCTCATAAGAATCTCAATATGAACGATCAATTGAAAGGTGACAACCGTAAATGCGAATGATACAACTCAGGCAGTATCATTGCTTTTCCTTAGTTCTGCGCCTTTTGAAAACTCCCTGGTAAACTATAGAAATCTCAAAACGGAAAACCAAAACAGCAGGTGCCCGTCAAAAGTATCAAAATCCCACTTATTGTATTTATATCATATTAACTGCCTTTGTATCAAGGGAAAAATGTATTATTTTGAGCGGTAGCTTCAATACACCATAGAAGTCGATTTAATGCACGATCTCTTGAAATATACAAATACCCATTAAGGGCAGATCGTCCATTCTGCGCGGCTCAGATCCCGATAAATCGGGGATTGAAGGAATAATTTAAGCCAGAGCCGTGCCTGATTCCCATCAAAGTAAGTTCGTCGCTCAGATAGCCCGTCATAAGACATTGCAGAGATCCTGAAGGCATAGTGTGAGTAGTATAAGGAGCATGTACTAAGCGAAGGTGGCACAGTTAGATTTATTCAACCGAGCTTGAGACCGTTAGAGGGTAAATTTCTTCTGGAGTTCGGCAATAGCGGTCTGAACCTGCTTCAACTGGCTTTGCAGCTCGCGAACCTTTTTAGTTTCAGCGTCCAACTGGGTTGCAAGCGCATCGATTCTTTGCTTAGCTTTACTCGCCTCGACGACAGCCGCATCGCGTGATAGTGTCAGTTCTTCGGCCTGGTTTTGCAGCGCATCGCGGGATGCAGTAAGCCCCTCGACCTGCCTTTGCAACTGATCGCGCGAGCCGCTAAGTTCGGTAACCTGCTGCTCCAACCGGTCGCGCGAGCCGGCAAGATCATTGACCTGTTTCTGCAACTGGTCGCGAGTTTGCGTGATAGTATTCACCTGCGCCTGGAGGTTGTCTCTTTCACTTTCGGTTTTTTCTAATTCCGTTTTTAGGTTTGCTATCTCGGTTCTACAGCAACCTGTAAGGATTAACGGAAAAACCAATGCTATAATACATGTGAGAATCAGAATCTGCTTCATCGTCTTGCTCCTTTTCTTTTCTGTCGAAATTATAGAAAATATGCTAACATGGATTCCTTGCTCTTCATTGAAACACTCCTTTACGCTTCAAGTTTTATTATACCGTAATTTCATCTCAATGCCAACAATTTTTGACAACGATCCAATATTCTTCGGGCGTAGCTTTACGGTCACCGGATCCGACGCTTTCTCGAAATAGTACTAATATTTTCTTCCGCTTCCTGCTCTGTGGGCCCTTAACTTATGCAAATCCGATATTACAATCACGCAAATAGTTGTTACACTTCAATTAGCTTCCGGTTCTTATGGAGCCGGATGATACGGCTTGATGCAGTCAATTTACATCACACCCGAACCGCCCGTTGAGACATTTTCCAACAGCCCGCTCTGTTCACTGTTTTTTGGCAGCCTGGTTCTTCTGGCGCTTAAACTCTGCGGTGAAGATTGAGTAATCGGAAAGTTTACCGGAGCTGCCCAGTTCGTGAACTTCCCACTTCATGGTGTTAGCATCGACTTTCGAGTGAGCAAAACCCATTTTGTTAGTCTGCCAGTCGGACCCGGTGTGTTCATGCTTAAGTACGGCTTTGTCGCCATCTGGCTCCCAGGTGCCTTTGCCCGTACCGCCCTGGTTGTCCACAGTTATCTGGACGATTTTCTCTTCGGTCGGGTTGTAGAAGATCATGGCGCGGTATTCGTTGTTTGGCCATTTGAGTTGCATTGTTACCAGGTGCTTATCAAGTTCCCATTTGTACACAAGCTCAATTTTGTCACCTTGGTCGCCAGTGGCCTCCCATCCACCTATTATCCAGTCGAAGCCGCCTTCTGTTACAAAGTCACCCAGCTTCTCCTGTGCGCTTACCCCGGTTGATGCGATGACAAGAATAGCTGCCAAAGCCAGGATAGTGTTTCTCAGTTTTGCTCTTCTTGCCTGGTTCATTGTCCTTTACCCCTTTCGTTTAGTGAAGTTTACATTTAGAACGCTTAACCACGCAGATAAGGTCCTATATTTGAATCAAAATACCAAATTTATTGTAATATTACGAGTATCTTATATCTGATATTTCCCATTTACACGGTCAAAAAGCATATTTTTCTCCATACGAGACCAATACTATTAAAATTCAATTCACTTGTCACTGTTCACCTGGGAAATGCGGGATAGATTCTCTTTAATACTCCCCACCTATTCCACTGGCGCCCAAGCTGACTAAAGGCATATCAATTAAAGCATCTTTTCGATGAAAAAGCCCGTTATTATTGCCCCTAATATCTTCCGCTTTGTAGACAACACTTATTTCCCATTCTCCGATTTTTAAATATCCTTGCTAAGACTAAAAGAATATCTGAGTGCTTTTGTTTTGTGTTCTATATCGTATAATTTAATAAGGTGGGCTAATAAGGTGGGCTGTGCAGCGATAATTTGGCATCTGAGATGATGATTATCCTGATACCCATTGCCATAAGTAGTCCTCAAAACAGACTCTTACGGCTCAATGTTGTACAATTGTCTTTGAGAATATTGGCGGGAAGACAGTTTGATTATGACGATTGTTCAGAATAAACTTATGTCCAAGGGCATATTGCTCACATTGGTGATGTTTATTTGTATATCTGTCGCCGGATGTGCAAGCGATTCTGTGAACTATTTAAGTCGTGGTACTGCCTGTGCCAAGAAAGGCGAATTTGACCGGTCCATCTCAAACTATGATAAGGCTGTTTTAAGGGACCCTGAGAATGCTAAAATTTACGCCAACCGGGGGTATGTCTATTTCCTCAAAGGCGAGTATGACCGTGCCATTACGAATTACAATAGAGCTATTGAGCTAAATCCCCTCTATGTTGAGGTATATATCAATCGCGGGAATACTTATTCAATAGAAAAAGAATACGACCAGGCCATCATAGATTACACCAAGGCCATTGAGATAAGCCCTCAGTATGCCGGAACCTACTCGGACCGGGGGTGTATGTACTATATGAAAGGCGCCTATTACCGAGCCATCTCGGACCACAGTACTGCCATTAAAGTAAACCCAAAGTATGCTAAAGCGTACAGGAGCCGTGCGGCTGCCTATTGCATGACGGGAGAATATGACAAGGCGTGGGAAGATGTTCAAGAAGCCCAAAATCTTGGGCACCCAGTCCAGCCAGAATTTATCAGGTCTCTCAAGATTCTCAGCGAAGCCTCAGGCAGGGGTGAATGAATCGAGGCACAGCAACCTCCTCCTGTTGACCGTAGCGTTGTCCCCGGATGTGTTTGGGTGCATGTTAGGAGATGTGTGATGAAGATTTCTACTATTGTATTCCATATAATTCTTTGTCTTATAGTGCTGATGCTTGTAACAGGATGTTCGCATTCACATAACCAAGTATTGGCATTATGGGAGGAAAGACAGATGGATGATGATCTGAGATTATATGGAAATCCTTATGAAAGCTCAAACCGACAACATTATATTCAAGTTCATGCCACTTATTGAACACTGATTTATGGCAGGGGCTTTTTCTTGACATGACTGGTGAGCCGGAATTCTTCCAATTCCTGCTTTTGGGCAGACCTTGGCCAGCAATATTTTAGACAGGCAAAGAGATGATGACGCTCTCTGGCCACGCTTCAGGCGTCCGTTCAATATTACATTTCAGCAAACAAAGTCGGCATTTACAATCTTTGCCGGAAGATCCTTAGTTGTGTTCGCCGGAGACTTTTCGATCAAGCTATAAAGACTGGACAGGTCAAAGGTGTAAAACGTCGAAATTCTATGTTGAGTTCAAAGACCATCTTCAACTGACACGGCGGCTCCCAGCCATTACCGACAAGCGGCAGTCTGAGACGCTGGGCCGGCAGATTCAGAAGAAAACCGGAATGGACAATGCGAATGTAACTGATTCTGTCTTGGCGTCCTGCTTGGCGCCTTCATGCGCCCAACATAGCCCGCCAGTGTCCTCAAGCGGAAAAGTAAAAGCCACTGGCTCTATCGTAAGTGACTTTTTTGAACGCGCCCGGCAGGACTCGAACCTGCAACCTTCGGATTCGAAGTCCGCGACTC
>CAZHBL010000420.1:0-5197 GCA_964530105.1 uncultured Pirellulales bacterium
CTAGTCTTTAGAAAAAGGAGTGGGTATCCTGAGGATTGGAAAAGAATATTTACATTCTTGGCATGAACATTGCTACTTATTGCAAAATTGCTAAAACTATTAGGAGTGTGTATGCCATGAATCAAAGGAAACGTATTTTCAATTATTGTGCAATTTACATTCTCGGCGTGTTTCTACTCTTTGGGTGTTTGAATCCATCATATACTCAGCAGATTCAAGCTTCAGTTCCAGGTTTAGCTTATACTATGGCAGTACAGACAATGGTGGCAGATCCAAATCTGGTTAATCTAGTTTATACTTCAACTCCAACACCCACATGGACCACCTCCCCTACCATGGTTGAAATTACTCCCAGTTTAGAAATTACACAAACACTTCTAGCCAAAGAATTGGTAGAAATCCAAGCACCTGCTCTTGACCCTACACATCAGGATACCCCTCCGCCTAGCTCAACACCATTACCTAGCCTAACACCAATACCGACAAGCACGCCCACCTGCTCCAATTCCGCCGATTTCGTCAGAGATATTACTATTCCTGATGGTACTCGCCTGCTCCCGGGGCAAAATTTTACAAAAATTTGGCTTGTTAAGAATACCGGTACGTGCGCCTGGAAAGAGACTTATTCAATCGATAATTTTTCCGGCGAACCAATGGGAATGGGCTCTCCACAATTGCTTAGGCGGATTATCAATCCTGGAGATTTCGTGGAAATTACAGTAGATCTCGTGGCGCCAAAGACAGAAGGATCTTTCCAAGGATATTGGAGCCTGCAAGACGATAATGGCGAATCTTTAAAGAACACAAATGAGGAACTCTTTTTCTTCTGGGTTATTATTGATGTGCGGAAAAAAGGCATTGCTGATATACTAGGATTAGGTGGCAGCGGTTCGAGTAACGGTTTAGGTGGTTGTGGCGAGTATGGTTGACGGGAAAGAGGTGTGCCATTTCGGTTGAAATGAGGCACAACCAGTGTGGTGCACTGGAAAAAGATATAAATCGAGATTAGGTAAAACTTACAGCTTCTTAATTAACGGAAATCAATTGCCAATCCCATAAATTCGACGTTATAATAAATTATATTCGTCTACAGGCCAAAGCTAACAAGAGCGCAAATGCGTCGTGATAAATTACATTTTTTATACAGGTATGATTAAACCAGGAGTGTGCTATGGTGACGCACAAACGCAGCCTGACTATCCTTATTACGGCTCTCCTATTTATAACGAGCGCCTGTAATGTTCTGGCAACCCCAATCCAAAGGTCTGTAATTCCCGGCCTACCAGCCACTCTGGCCGCTCAAACCATGGCAGCCAGCGATGAGCTTTATTATCTCATCTGCTCACCTACACCTTCGCCAGTTAAGACTACCCCAGCACCTGAAACTGAAGAAATAATCTCTAATCTCGATGTGCAAATGCACACAGTGGCGCCTACTCGTACCCTCGTACCGATGCTGACTCCTTACTTGGCCGCTGCGCTTCCTCAAGGTCAGACTGCCTGTTTTAATGCCGCTGAATTTGTCAAAGATATAAGCTTCCCAGATGGCACCTCTATTAAACCTAAACAAAAATTTACCAAAGTCTGGTCGTTAAAGAATATTGGGACTTGCACCTGGGATTCTGAGTATGCTATAGTTCACGTCTGGGGTGATCAAATGAAAGGGGGTTCTCCTCAACCTATAGGTGAAGCCGTTGAGCCTGGCACTATCATTCAAATTGCCGTTGATTTAGTTGCCCCGTTGAATCCAGGATCTTATCAGGGGGATTGGATGTTGCAGGATACGGAAGCTAATAAGTTTGGCACCGGTTATAAAGCGCGGGAACATTTCTGGGTAGCAATTAATGTAAGTGTCCCTGGTATACCTAGCTTCCCATCTTTTTGCATTGGGGGTGGGTGAAGGTAGTTTTTCGCTGGCGTGGTACGCCAGATCAAAATAAATAAATGTGAACTATAGTCTTTATAATCTATACTGAAGTACTTTGATTTCAGAGAGTATTACAATTTTATTCAATCCTGAAAGGAATTCTATCCTATGAGAAAAAGCTCAAGTATTTTATTGGTAATAGTGCTTTGCAGCAGCTTGATCCTTTCAGCCTGTTCTGAAGCCAGCCCTGCTTCTGAGCAAGCAATTGTCCAACTAGTCGAGACTGCCACAAAACAACCACCCACAATATCGCCATCCAAAACGCCAACCAATGTACCAAAGTCTACATCCACAACGCTTCCTCCCACTGAAACCGTCTCGCCAACCAGTACATCCAGCCCAACTCCCACATGCACAAATATGGCGGAATTTGTTAAACATTTGACCATCGGGGATAATACTGCCCTCAAGCCAGGAACATATTTTCCCAAAATCTGGTTAGTAAAAAATATTGGAACATGTACCTGGACACAGGAATATTCATTAGTCTATGACAGCGGGACATCGCTACAAGGCCCCCAAGCCGTGTCTCTTTCAAAAGTGGTGGCGCCCGGCGACACAGTTGAATTACGGATCGATCTATATGCACCCTCCGACAAGGATACATATACATCAAATTGGATGCTCCAGGACGAATCAGGGAATAAGTTTGGTTTTGGCGAATCCGGCGAACAACCAATTGAACTCACAATTGTAATTAAAGCCACACCCTGGCCTACATCCAGCTGAGCAGGCATCCTTGGACCTTGAAGGTAGGTCCATCCTGACGTGGTACGTCAGATCCCGATTTCTGTATAAAGCGCCGCTCAATAGTTCTATTGGGCGGCGCTTATCAACTTTTATTATCGCATACCAGGAGATCTACTAAAATGAGAATGCGCCCAAATATTAACGCCAATTTAGTTCTATTATTGTTCATTTTTACCAGTTCTTGTGTGAGTTCCAATAATAACCAGGCTGAAATTATTAATCCGAAACCTACCCAGGGGGCATTAGTAATGTTGAACGACTTACCATCTTCCACTGCGACCCAAAATCAACCTACCTACACTCCCATCACGAGTTCTACTTCGACCATTACCACTCAGCCGTCTACTCTAGAACACACGGCAACTCCGCACGAGATCGAGACAATTCCCCCAAACCAATCTCCAACTTGTACAAATCAAGCTGAATTTATTAAAAACCTTACGGTAGGCAATAACACTGCCCTAATTCCAGGACAATATTTTGCTAAAATCTGGCAAATAAAAAACTCGGGGACATGTACGTGGACCAATGAGTACAATTTGATATTTATTAGTGGCAATAATATGAATAGCCCCGATTCAATTGGTCTCCAAGAATCAGTTGCGCCTGGCAAAGTAATAGATTTGCGTTTGGATTTGGTGGCTCCTAACGAGGAAGGAAATCATTCTGGAAATTGGATGTTGCAAGATAATTTAGGCAATCTATTTGGGATTGGACAATCCGGGAATCAGCCTCTAGAAGTAGTCATCATTGTTAAGCCAACTCCTATGCCAACCTCTGGCTGTGTCCAATGTCAGGTAGATGATGACGATGCCCCTTAGATTGAACACTAAATTTACACATATTTTCATGCTTACCTCTTGCGGTTAGATGAGTTTTTGTCTATACTAATGTAAAATTAATTGCGCATTTAACATAACCGAGGAGGTTTTATGGATAAGCGACGCCAACAACTGGTTGTCCTGTTTTTAGTGGCACTATTCGTCGCGCTTGCCTGCGGTACGGCTTCATTATCCAGTCCAGCGCTAAGAATTCCTGTTAACACAATTGCCGCGATGACTTGGTCGGTGATGCAGACCAGCAGCTATTTATCAGCAACTCCAACGAAAACGCCTCTACCGCCAACTGAAACTCCTCCAGCTACAGATACTCCCACGATCACATCAACCCCTACAGCTACACGGACACCAATACCCACTCTGACTCCTCAACCGACTTTCACACCGGTTCCCCCAACTGCAACCCCCACCATAACTTTATTCCCTACTTATTCATATGGCTCTGGCTCTAGCGGATCCGGTGGATCAAGTGGTACAGGCAATTCAAACCTAAACGCTCCCTGCAACGCCGCCGACCTCATTACCGATGTGACTATTCCTGATGGAGTAGTAATGCCGCCTTCAAGGGATTTTATTAAAACCTGGCGCATTCAAAATACTGGAAGTTGCACCTGGAATCAAGATTATACCTTCGTGTTTGTTGCTGGCGATAGAATGTACGGCGATGGAATCCGATTCACAAAGCAGGTTCTTCCAGGGCAAACAGTAGAGATCCCAATCGAGATGGTTACACCTGACGTATCCGGCAACTATATCGGCTATTGGATGCTCAGGATGAATAACCTGGAGTTTGGTTATGGCAAGAACGACAAACCATTTACAGTCGCTGTAAAAGTGATGGATCCTCCCCAAGGGACAATTTTCACTTTTGTGAACGGCGCTTGTACAGCCTTATGGAAAAACAGCTCCAAAAAGACTCTTCCTTGTCCTGGAAAGATTGGCAATCCAGCCGGATTTGTAACCAAATCTTCGAATGTGGAATTGGAAAACGGCGTTTCTTACACATCAGGTTTATGGACACATCCTCAATTCGGTTACGGACGCGGTGGCGGCGCGTGTAACTACGGTGAAAAGCCTATGTTCCAGTTTGATCCGCCGATTTATTACGTTCCTAACGAAAGATGCACTACTTACACCAACCCATCGTCTTCTACACCCCAACAAGGTGTGATCTTTGGAACCTTCCCCGCAATCCTCATTCGATCAGGAGATTACTTACAAATCAACGCTATTGGTTGCCAATATGATTTTCCTGATTGCGACGTAAAATTTGAAATCTACTATCAAGTCAACGGCGGTAAAGCCCAATTGCTCCTAGAAGAATATCAGGTTTACGACGGTAGCATACTCACAGGTATAAATGTGAATTTGAGCTCCTTTGATAGCAAATACCTGACGTTCACTTTTTATACCACCGGATTGGCAAAAACGAGTCAAAATGCAGCCATGTGGATTCAACCTCAAATCACACATCCCTGATGCAACTCTACGGGAGTGCGCACCGGACATTTTTCGCATATCTCTGAAAATCAAGAACGGGCATAAACATTCGCCCGTTTTTGATTTTGAAAGTCAGATCATTGAACTTCCCTCTTGAATGTTTCTTCCTGCCTAATATTAGTATTTTCCAGGGCTTTCACAAGGTAGCTTGACAAAAATAAAAAGTCTTCTCCGATATACT
>CAZHBL010000421.1:0-5193 GCA_964530105.1 uncultured Pirellulales bacterium
GGCGTTCCGACTTGCCGAGACTTTGCATACGGTTGCCAGGCTAATCCGGGCCGACATCGGCATCAGGATATTCTTCACCGAACTCGGCGGCGGTGGAATCGGCGGTTTTGACAATCACGCCAACCAATTAGGCAACCACTGCTCCCTGCTGCACCATTTGTCCGAGTCGCTGGCCGCTTTCGTCGATGATTTGAAGAAAGACAAGCTTCTGGACAGAGTCCTGCTGATGACAATCTCCGAATTCGGCAGAACTGTCAAAGAGAACGGTCGTCGTGGTACCGGGCACGGCGCGGCTGCCCCTGTCTTCCTGGCCGGCGGAAAACTAAAGAGTGGTCTTATCGGGTCACATCCCAGCCTTACTGATTTGGATAACGACGCCATGAAGTTCCACACTGACTTCCGCCGCATCTACGCGACTGTTTTAGACAGATGGCTTGGATTTAATAGCCGGACCGTACTCGACAGACAGTTCGAACTGCTCGATATTTTGAACGTTTGACTTTTATAGTCTATAGATGCCTACATCGAGGGGAATTAGAGGCGTCTGGTTGATGGTTTCGTATCAAAACATGCAAAACTGACCTTCTCGGAAATTCTGCGCCAAAAAAAGCTGTCCGGGCTACAAAAATAATCCGACTTTTCACGCCCCAAATGGGCCTTTTTCGCCCAAAGTACAAAAATCCTGAAATTTTTACTTGACCAAAATGTTACGAATGTAACAATAGTATATATTACAAATGTAACATTTAGTGGAGGCCAGTATGGCAAAGGTACCGAAAATTTCAGAAGCCGAGTGGGAGGTAATGAAAGTCCTCTGGAAAACTTCGCCGAAGACGGCAAATGAAATTGTGGAAGAGCTGAAGGGAAAAACTCATTGGAAGCGGGAAACTATCCGCACGCTAATCAACCGGCTGGTGCAGAAAAAGGCGCTGGGCTTCGAGAAGAAGGGCCGGCAGTACCACTACTTCCCGCGTCTGACCGAAGCCGAGGGGATCAAAGCCGAAGCCGAGTCATTTGTAAAGCGAATCGGCGGCGGCTCAATCGAACCGATGCTGGCGGCTTTTGTCGAAGAGAAACAGCTTTCGGCTGAGAAGATTGCCAGGCTAAAGAGCATTCTCAGCCAGGCAGAAGCCGCCGGTGAAGATGAATGATGAAAGGGCCTGAAAATGGAAGCCTTTAATACGCAGTTGATGCGATTCTTTGACTGGCTTTTGTGGGCAAGTCTGCAGGGGACGGTGCTGATTGTGATGATTGTAATTATCCAGAAAATCCTGCGGCGCAGGCTCCCCGTTCACTGGCACTACCTTCTCTGGCTGCTGCTATTGATACGCCTGGCAATTCCCTGGTTGCCCGAGAGCAAAATGAGCATCTTCAATCTCGTGCCGCGATCAGTTCAGCAGGGACGGATAATAGAATCTTTCTCGCAATCGCGAAGCGCTGATCCGATGGGATTTTACATGCATGTCCAATCTGCAAATGCCCCACAGAGAACAGAAGAATCTGAAACTTTCTCGATCAAATTCGTGCGTGCATTGCCGGCTCTCTGGCTTGTCGGAACAGTGCTTATCGCGGGCTATGTTCTCATGCGAAGCATCAGTCTGTGGCGGACAGTCAAACGCGAGCGGCCGATTACCGACTCGGAGATTCTCGATCTGCTCGAAGACTGCAAGATGCAAATGGGTGTCGAGACGATCGTAGGTGTTATTGTTAGCGACAGAATCAAGAGCCCGGCACTTTTTGGTTTTGTCCGGCCGCGGTTACTGCTGCCGCAGGGCATGCTCGAAACCTATGGCCTTGAAGAGCTGCGCTATGTCTTCATACATGAGTTGGCCCATCTCAAACAGCGTGATATCTACTTTGGCTGGCTGATGGCGCTGCTGCAAGTAGTGCACTGGTTTAATCCCTTAATGTGGTTTGCATTCGGCCGGATGCGGGCGGACCGTGAATTGGCCTGTGACAGCCTGGCGATTTCGACGATGGGACCGGATGAGCCGCCCGAATATGGAAGGACCATCGTTAGTCTTCTGGAAAGTTTCTCACAGGTGCGTTACCTGCCCTCTGTGGCGGGAATATTAGAAGACACATGTCAAATGGAAAGGAGAATTAAGATGATTGCTGATTACAAAAAGACTTCACGCCCAAGGTGGGCCGGGGGAATGCTGCTTATTACAGTATTGGCCTGCGTAGTCCTGACCAACGCATATGTGGCCAAGGCAGACTTTACCTTCGGCACACCCACTAATCTCGGGCCAACTTTCAATAGTTCGTCTGGTGAGGTTGCAAATTGCTTCTCATCTGATGGCCTGGAACTCTACTTTACTTCTGATCGACCCGGTGGATCCGGTACTTTGGACATATGGGTAACGACACGGGAAACGATAAACGACGAATGGGGCACCCCCATTAACCTTGGGCCAACAATCAATACCGGGCAAGAAGATGCCTTGCCGTGCATCTCGGGTGATGGCCTGGAGTTCTACTTCTCCTCCAATCGGGCCGGTGGCCTTGGCGATTGGGACACATGGGTTACGACGCGGGAAACGGTAAACGACGAATGGGGTATGCCGGCGAATCTCGGACCACCGGTTAACACGTCTGGCCAAGAGCACGCACCGCGGCTTTCTAACGATGGATTGGAACTCTATTTTTCCTGCTGGAACCGACCGGGTGGATACGGCGCCGCCGACCTATGGGTATCCAAAAGAACAACGGTAAATGATCCATGGGGACCTCCAGTTAATCTTGGTCCAGTGGTCAACAGTTCGGCTGACGAGAATTTTCCTTTTATCTCAGCCAACGGTCTGTCACTCTTTTTTTCCGAGGATTACGGTGGGCCATATCGGCCCGGTGGATTCGGCAATATAGACATGTGGGTATCAACTCGTGCAAGTGTTAATGACCCGTGGGAAACTCCTCTGAATCTTGGTCCTATCGTCAATAGTTCAAGTCTCGATAGTATACCGATAATCTCACCCGATGGATCTATGCTCTACTTCAGCTCAGAACGACCTGGCGGATTTGGTGGGATTTGGGGCGATATGTATCAGGCACGCATCATCCCCATCGTTGACTTCAACGCTGATGGAAATATAGACACCGATGATTTATTGATACTAATCGGCTATTGGGGCCAGGATGAGCCGCTCTGTGATATTGGCCCAACGCCATACGGTGACGGCATCGTGGACATCAAGGACCTGGAAGTGTTTATGAGCTACTGGGAGAAGGAGAATATGCCGGAAGCTCCGGAAGAAGAACTGTAAACAAATGCGACCAGCGGTCTTCCTGATCCTATTTAATCGACGATGTTCGTATTTGTGACAAGGTGCTCAGAATCGTAGGGTGGGGGGGCTCTGCCCCACCGTGATCGGAGCGGTGGGCCAAGGCCCACCCTACCTTTTAGATTCTTTTAGTCCACAGCAGCCGGCTTTGCCCTGGCGTCCAGAAGCAGCGGGCCCGGCGGCGTTTTCCAGACCCGGCACAAAGGATCTTGCGTTCGGATCCAGCCTTTATCTTCCATAGCCGGTTTAGTGCTGTAGATTCGCCGCTCTGTCTCTGCATTACGATATTCATAAAGCGGTACGATGCATGAATTCTCGCTCTTTTGCTCGTCCGACGGCAAGGCATAAAAAAGCGGTTCGGCAGATGGATTAGGGTGCTCCACGGTCAATCGGATTGCCCGCCCTTTATCAGCGTAGATGCCGACAAGACCGTTGTGAGCCCTTTTTGGCTCGACGGCGTAGAACGGTATCGATTCGACAGAATCCCACAATTCCGCCTTTTCCACGCTGTCGCGCAGCAGATAGTTCCGCGTGGGCAAAACGGAATTTGCCCACCCTACGGGTTCATCCCGAACTTGATAGACTGCCACCGGCATAGCCAGGCGCGGATCGTCGAGGTTCAGGCGGTACATTATCTGGTTGTAATCGTAGCGCGGCGTAGCGTTTTCGAGCGAGCCGGAGAATGTGAACGTGTACGTGCCCTCGAAGAAAATAACCCGGCCGCCGTCCTTGTCGAAAAACGGATGCTGCTTCGGATTGTAGAAGGAATACTTTTTGTGCGTAACAATCTTTCTGGCGTAGGCCCACGGCCCGACGGGAGTATCAGCCTCGGCGTACCAAATCTCTCCTAAGAATGAGCTTTCGCCGAACTGCTGCACGAAAATCGCGACCCATCGTTGCCGGTAGTCGTTGAAATAGACGCTGCCGTAGTGAGAAGAGATTTTGCTGCCGGATTCTATGTCATATAGATTCGCATCCTTTTTTTCCTGCGTCAGCGATTCGATGACGGAGTTATTCGCCGAGGCGTCACCACCCGTCAACTCGTCAAATCGCACCCAACGGTGAGGCGTCTGCGATTCGCCCAGGTCCAACCGTGGAGCAAGCCGGGCAGGTGATTTTTTCGTTTCAAGCGCCGTCAATACCTCGTAGCAGTTTGCGTCGATAACATAATCCCACTCGGCCCTGACCCGCATACGAACCGCCGGCGGGAACGGCGTGGCAAAGTAATAGTATTCGCGGCCCTCCACATTTACACTGAAGGTGTGACCAGCCGACGAATACGGCAGGAATTGAACGCCGGGACGGACCAGCGGCTCGAACGACTGCGTCTGGTCGTTGAAGACTACCAGTCCGCGCTCGAGCACCTCGTCGAGATCTTTAAGCCGGGTAAATTCAGCGACCATCCGCTGGCGACCATCGTTGTCCTTTACCGTCAGCAGCCCATCCAGCCAGACCAGGCCGGGCTCTTTCAGAGGACAAACCGGCCTGCTGAAACCATCCTCGGCGACGTAGTATTCGAGATCGACGCCGAGAGAAGGATCCAGCCCCCCCCGCCCGGGAAGATCCGAAACGGCGCCGGCCGTGGCGAAGTGGCCGAGAGGATACGAGGGCCTTCCCGTATCGCCCCACATCCAGAACAGCCGGCCGTGATAGATGCAGTTGTACACCGAATCCTGCCCCATGATCTGCCCGTTGAGAACCGGGTTTTTCAGCGGAACCGGAGTGCCGGTAAGAATACTGTCACGGTAAATCCCCTGGCCTGTGATGCGATAGAGCCGCTCGGCAATGTTGTGCCGGTCGATTTTGATAACGGCACTGCCGCCGGGCGAGGTCTCCAGCCTTGTTCCATTGAAGCCTAATCAGTCTTTAGGGAATTCATAGCCTTGGCTTTCGACGAAAAAAAAGACCTCTG
>CAZHBL010000422.1:0-5184 GCA_964530105.1 uncultured Pirellulales bacterium
AGGACCGGGCGATGTTCGATAATTCACTGCCCAAAGAAATGCCGATGAGCTGCATCAATCGCAACGTCGGTTTCGCCCCGGTCGAGCCCGGCTTTGCCAATGTCACCGGCCGGTCCCAGTGGGCCATCCCCTGGCTCGAAGACGATCCTGCCCTGATAATTCCGCAACTCTGGGCGGGCCGAATGCGGCGCGATGCGGCTGACGCTTTGGCTTATGGTTGCACCGGATTGATGGGCATCCACTGGCGGACACGGATACTTGGACCGAATGTTTCGGCGCTGGCTCATGCCGCCTGGGACCAGAAAGACTGGAACCCGGACTTCGACAAGAAGATCGATCCGCCGAAGCCAAAGCTTACAGAAGGCCGAGAAGGAGGCAATGTCGCCCAATTCCCGAATAATCCGATAGCCGATACGGAAAATGACCCGCTTTACCAAACGGTCATCTGGGACGTGAAAGCCTATCGTCTAAAAGTGCCGAACGGAACATATACTGTGACATTGAAGTTCTGTGAGCCTCATTATAGCGAGTCCGGCAAGCGGGTATTCGGCGTCAAACTACAGGGCAAAAAAGTAATCGACCAGTTAGACGTTTTCGCAGAGGTCGGCCAGAACCGGGCGATGGATTACACTTTTGAAGATGTCAAAACGGATAACGGCCTTTTGGAAATCGGTTTCGAGAGCCTGGTGGAATTTCCGTTCATCGCGGCTTTTGTTGTGCAGGGTCAGGGCATAACAAAAAAGATCAACTGCGGCGGCCCTGCTTATAAAGATTACGAGGCCGATATACCGGCTGCGAAGACCGACAGCAGGCCGCGTGATTTGCCCACGGACGATTTTTATGCCGACTGGGCCTCGGCGCAGTTCGGGCCGGAAGCAACCGGACAAATCGCAGGCATATTCATCAATCTCGACGGAGGGCCATCGGCGACTGCTGAAGGACAGCGAAACACCAACCTGCCGCGCCCCGCCACATGGGTGGGAGGCCCCGGCGGAATCAGGCCAGATGAAAGGGATTGGGAGCAGATTAGCAGGGATTATGGATTCGTTGGGGATTTGGCCAAAATACGCCCGAACATCAAAGGCAAGGGCAACCTCGAACGATTCGATTATTGGCTGAACAGCTTCCGTTACCTGCGGGCGGTTGGACGAGTCAATTCTACCTGGGCGAGATTTAACGCTGCGATGAAAAAGGTCAAGGACGAAAATGAGCCGGAGACCCGCAGGCGTTTGGCACGTCAACTCGCCCTGCCGATCCGAAAGGAGCTTGTCGCCCAACTTGCCGACGTGCACAGGTATCTCCTGTCAACCGTCAGCACAAACGGTGCGATGGGCAATGTAACGAACTGGCAGCAGCATTTGATGCCGGCCCTGCTTACCGAACCCGGCAAAGAGCTTGCCGGGATTCTTGGCGAAGAGCTGCCGGCCGATGCAATGCCTTCGGACTCATACGACGGTCCGCTGCGACTGATTGTGCCGACTGTGCGAGGCAGCCTGTCGGCCGGCGAGGATTTACAGCTTAAGGTAATTGTTCTGTCATCAGCCGCACCCAAAGACGCAGTGATATACTTCCGCTCAATAGGCAAAGGCGACTACATAAAGACACCGCTTAATCATGTTGCCCGCAGTGTATATTCCGCAAGGATCCCGGCAGTTCAGATCGAAACCGACCTGGAATATTATGTCAAGGTAAACACAACCGATGGGCAAGAGAGCACTTTCCCCACCACTGCGCCGGATATCAACCAGACGGTTGTGATAATGAAGGAGAAATGAAAATGAGCAAACAGAATTACACTCGTCGCAGCTTCCTGAAAGCCCTCGGGACGGGAGCGGCATCGCTGGCCATCTCGGCACATACAAATGCCGCCCAGCAACAATCGGGTGAGAAGCTGAATTTTGTTTTCATTCTCGTTGACGATTTGGGCTGGACGGATACCGGCTGTTACGGCAGCAGGTTTTACGAAACGCCGAACATAGACAAACTTGCCGCCCAGGGCATGAAATTCACCGATGCCTACGCCGCGTGTGCCGTCTGCTCGCCGACACGGGCGGCGGTAATGACGGGACGATACCCGGCACGGCTCGGTGTGACCGATTGGATCCGTGCGAGATTCCAGGGCGGCAAGATACCAGAGAACAAGAAGAATCCCACTGAGTACGTCGGCGGCAAAGACAAAAAGCTTTTATGTCCGCCCAATGCTTTGTGGATGGAGCTTGAAGAGATAACCATCGCCGAAGCATTAAAACCCGCTGGATATACTTCATGCCACATCGGAAAATGGCACCTCGGCGCCGACGATTGGTATCCCGACAAGCAAGGATTCGATTTCAATATCGGCGGTTGTGACTTCGGCCAGCCGCCTAACTATTTCGATCCCTATTCTCGAAATGGACAGGGACAAATCCCGACGCTGAAATCCCGCCACAAGGGCGAGTACCTGACCGACCGTGAAGCGGACGAGGCGGTCAACTTTATTCGAAACCACAAAGATAAGCCGTTTTTTTTGTACATGGCTCATTACGCGGTCCATACGCCCATTCAGGGCAAAGAAGATATGGTCGCAAAATACAAGACCAAAGAGCCGACAAACCAGGATAATCCGACGTATGCTGCGATGGTCGAGAGTGTTGACGATGCCGTGGGCAAAATCATCTCGACGATTGATGAACTCGGCATATCAGAAAAACGGAGGGCTGCTGGGCATAACCAGCAATACCCCCCTGCGTGCCGGCAAAGGTTATCCGTACGAAGGTGGAATTCGAGAACCCCTGATTGTTCGCTGGCCGAACGTGATAAAAGCCGGCACAATCAGCCACGAGCCGGTAACCAGCGTCGATTACTTCCCGACCATTTGCGAGGCGGCCGGCGTTCCCCTGCCGTCAGATCGCGCTATCGACGGCGTCTCGCTTCTGAAGCATCTAAAATCCAACGGCACAGAGAAGCTGGATCGTGAAGCGATTTTCTGGCACTTCCCACACTATCGCGGCAAAATTGTGCCTTACAGCATCATTCGAGAGGGCAACTGGAAACTTATTAAACGATACGAGGGCAAGACCTTCGAATTGTTCAATCTCAAGGACGACCTTTCGGAGCAAAACGATCTTTCGGAAAAGATGCCGGAGAAGGTCAAAGAACTCAACGACAAATTAAGTAATTGGCTGACGTCAACAAATGCCAAACTTCCCAGGCCGAATCCATCGGCGGGCCAATAATTGAATTGGAGAGCAAATACGATGAGAGCATATAAACGACGAGACTTTTTGAAAGCTATGGGACTGGGAGCGGCCGCCATGGCGATGCCGGGCAGGCTTTTTGCGAAACAGAAGTCAGATAGCAGGCCCAACATACTCTGGATTCTGTCCGAGGACATCAGCCCTGAGCTGAGCTGCTACGGCACGCTTTTGGTGCAGACCCCGAAACTCGACAAGCTGGCCGACCAGGGGATTCGATTTACCAACGCATTTACGACCGCCCCGGTTTGTTCGGCCAGCCGCTCGGCAATGATTACGGGAATGTTCCAGACCTCCATCGGCGCTCATAATCATCGCAGCCACCGTGACGATGGTTACACTCTGCCCGAACCGGTCAGGCTGATCACTAACTACTTCCGGGATGCGGGCTACTTTACGGCGAATGTTACAACCGCCGCCCCGGGAGTAAAAGGCTCCGGCAAGACGGACTTCAACTTCGAGTTCAAGAACGCCTTTGACGGCGATGACTGGAACCAGCGCAAATCCGGCCAACCGTTCTTCGCACAACTGTCCATCAGTATCACCCATCGGGGCGGGCACTGGAAGAACCTGCGCAACCAGCTAAATAATCCAGTCGATCCTGATAAAGTCAAGCTGCCCCCCTACTACCCCGACCACCCGGTCGCCCGAGAGGACTGGGCGACGTACCTCGACTCAATCCAGGTGATGGACGGATACATTGGCAAGATTCTAAAACGTCTCGATGACGAAAACATTGCTGACAATACGGTGGTTATTTTCATAGGCGACCACGGCCGATGCCACGTCCGCGGAAAGCAATGGCTTTACGACGGCGGCATTCATATCCCATTGCTCGTTCGCTGGCCCGACAAGCTCAAAGCCGGCCAGGTCTGCGACGATCTGGTAAGTGCAATCGACATCTCGGCAACGATTCTGAAAATCGCCGGCGTTGAGCCGCCCGAATATATGGAAGGAAAAGTCTTTCTCGAACCCGGTGCGGACGGCGGTTGGAAACCCGTTAATCAGCACGACTATATTATCGCCGCCCGCGACCGCTGCGACGAGACCATCGACCGCATCCGCTGCGTAAGGACCAAACAATACAAATATATCCACAACTTCATGCCGGATAGACCCTACACACAGAAGAATGAATATAAAGAGAAGTCTTATCCGATGTTGAATCTCATGAAAGAGCTTCACGCTCAGGGCAAGCTAACGCCCGTCCAGGCGTTGTTTATGGCACCGCGAAAACCGGATGAGGAACTGTACGATATCAGGAACGACCCATACGAGATCAACAACCTTGCGGCTTCACCGGAACACCAGCAGGCCATCAAGAAAATGCGGGTGATTCTGGAACGATGGATTGAAGAGACCGGGGACATGGGCCGGTTTCCGGAAAAGCCCAGCTCCATTACGCCGCAGGACCGAAAAAAAATATACGGCCAGTGACATCTCTCCCCGGGGTCCAGCATAAGTTCGGTCGGAAATAGCTTGAAGAGTCGAAACATATTGCCGCAGGAAAACGTTTGCGCCGGGCATCAACCGCCTATCAACATTTAAAACAACCTGACTTCGATTTTTTTGGTCCGCCACTCAGCAACAAAGGACTTCATCTCTTCCAACAGCTCTTTTAACTGGTCGGTGTTTTCAAGCAGATTTTCATAAAATTTTCCATCGTTGAGGAGTTTGGCGGCACTGCCCTGGCCGTTGTTGACCTTCTCCAAAACCAGCCGAAGTTCCCCCATAGCCCTGCTCAATTGCTCGCTCGTATCGACCATCGCGGCAACAAGCTGTTCTGTTTTATCATCGACACTTTTCAGGGTCGATGTCCCGGCAGCGGCGAATTTCTGAATTTCTTCGCCCGTATCGACAACGGCAGTGACAACTTCTTCTATTTTTGTATCGGCTTTTTCCAGAGTTGTAGTCCCCGCGGTGGCAAGCTTCTCGAATTCTTCCAACGTAT
>CAZHBL010000423.1:0-5180 GCA_964530105.1 uncultured Pirellulales bacterium
CGCGGGCTTCGGGGCTGTTGTCCATAAGTTGAGTGGTAAAATGCAGGCTCTTGACATCGGCTCTGGAGCTTATATGCGGTTCGGGCGGAGGTTCTTCCGGCCGGAGCGACATGCCGCCCACGCCGATCAGAAGCACTGCTATGGTCGTCAATGTTGCTATGCCCAGTCTCGAACTAGCAGTGGCCAGCGCCGCTGCGGTCAGGCCGACCTGTGTGGCGTTCGCGGTGACTGTTACTGCTGACGCGCCCCCCTCCGCCGGGGCCGTCAGTCTGCCGAACAAACCCAGGCTCATCAACAGTAGGCTCTTGCTCAGGCCCTGGTAGCCCAGCTCTTTCTTGAGGGCTTGTTTGGCACGGTAGAATAAAACGCGTGCCTTTACCTCGCTGCACTGCATGGTCACGGCGATATCCGAGTACGATAAGTCCTCGAAGCAGCGTAGCGACAGAACCGCCCGATACTGCTGCCTGATCTGTTTCATCGCAGCCATTACTTTCTTCGATAAATCCTCGTGAACTAATTGCCGGAGCCCTTCGTTCTTTCGGTAATCACTGCGGTAGGAAAGGAAATCCTGATAAAAGACCGGTTCGGAAATCAGTGCCGTCTTCTGCCTGGTCTTGTAATGCTGCTGTATTTTACTCTGTGCCACCCGATACATCCAGGGCCAGAAACTCTCCGCTTTTTTGAGACCATCAAGAGATTTAACCATTTGCAGTAATGCCTCCTGAGACAGGTCTTTGGTTAACTCATAATCCAAAGTTACGCGGTAAACGTATGCGCGCAACCTCCCCTCGGCTTTGCGGGCCAGTAAATCGATACTGCCTCTGTGGCCCTTTTGCGCCAGTTCAACCAGCTCGGTCCATGTTCGTTCTTCACTCATAAAATATCGTTCGCCTACATGATATAGACGACAGGAGCGGAAATTCGTTACGATAATTTCTCAAAAAAAAGAAGAATTTGATGATTTATGTAAAAAAAGTATAAATTTTCCCGCCGGCACCGAGAGCAGACATAGAGCTTTCAATCTAACCATAGCTATATCAGCAGCTTACAAAAAAGTATACCATTATCAACCCGGCTTGCAGGGCTTATTTGGACGCGTTCTATACTCTACCTGATTTTTCACATTAACCAGGTCTGGCCGGCATAAATAGACATCGACGGCAATAGAAAAGCCCTGCGGTTGCGCACAGGGCTTATTAGACGGAATATTGTCAAAACATGTTGTGAGGAGCTCTTATTAACTCGGATTGGTCTTTGCTCTTTTTCTTCTTCTTTGTCTCTTCCAGAAAATAAGGCCGGCAGGTATTATTCCCAAAGCGGCAGCGCCTGCTTTGGCCTCCGCCGGAACCACTTTAAGGATGTCACTGAGTGTTAGCTGCGTATAGCCCTCAGGCGGGCTGGTGTCAAAGATTTCTTCACCAATCTCCACATTAAATTGCCCGAAAGTATTGATTTCGTGCAGGTTCAGGTCGCGGAACATAGACATAAAACACTTGCCAATGGCCAGATCGCCTTCTACCCGGACCGGCATTTGCTCTTTAATACCGATCCAGACTTTACCTTCAAAGGTTTTAATATCAAAAACGGCCTTGGGCAGGAGCTCTTTGAAAGGCTCCGTGTCCCGGAACTCGAAGGCTTCAACTTCGACCCCATCGAGCTTCTCTCGTCCTAATTTCTTGTAATTGCCCGCAAGAAGAATATTAATGACACCGTTGGGAGTTGTAAGGTTCTCCGTTACCTTCTCCAAAGCATCCATTGAAGTGAATTTCAGGTACTTCTTATACGGCGGGAAAATAATAAGAGTCTGCCCCTCCGGCAGATTGAAGGTGATACGATAAATCAATTTGTCCCCGATGTATCCCTCCTCGACCAGGCCGTACTGCTTTGAAAGATACTTCACGAGGTCGAAATGGCATTTTATGCCGTCAAACTCGAAAACGCTGCCGGGCTTGCCTGGATATGTAAAGCTCTTTGTGCCTCGTATCATCATTGACTCAATACCGGCGACATTTTGCTGGACATCCGCAAGTACAACGCCGCCGTTTCCCGGCGTGCCGAAGGGGCTGAGCAGAACCAATGCCATTGCCAGCACGATAACGGCCGCGGCTGAATATCTTGTTACTTTGCTTTCCATGATAAATCTCCATATAGTTGGACCCGGCCGCGAGGCCTGTGGTCGGTTGATTGTGGAATTAGTTAAAGCGTTGACGGCATCCGTTAATATTCGCGCATCGGTTACCCGTCCGGCCGTTGCTTGAGCTCGTCCGACGATCTTTTCAATCCGCTTTGAGGACTTCATACATTTTTTCCTTACAAGAAGGTCCTGAGTTTCTCGATACCGTAACGATAACGACTCTGTACAGTATTGATTGAAACGCCCAGTTGTTCTGCGATTTCACGAAACTTCATCCGTCCGTGTATGTGCAGACTAACCACCTCTCGTTGCTCGGTTGGTAAATTCGCCATTGCCTCAAAAATCCGTATAGACTCTTCCGAGACGATCAACCTGCTTTCCGGACAGTCCTGTTCGCTGGCACAGTCCTGCTCGTCTGTTTGACGGTCAGGCTGTAACTGCTGCCGTTTGATCAGGTTCTTGGCCCTGTTCGCCACGCACCTCATCAGGTAACCCTTGAGATTGCGGCTGGCCCGCATATCCGCCGGGGCGCCGGCGAAGTGGACGAATACATCGTGTACGCAGTCTTCCGCTGCATCTGGATCGGCCAGCAAAGCCATGGCAACGGTGAAAAGGTCGTTTTTGTACCGATTATAGATCTGACGCAAAGCGTCAGGATCCGCGTGCGTCAAGCGATATACCAGACGTCTGTCCTTCAAAATGGCCCTTTCTGCACTCTATAGATGCTGAACGTTCAACTATATTCAAGACAACTGAACGACCTGTTTTAGTCTAACTTATACGCAATCCGACATTGAACCAAACCGGAAAATTGGCTTTGTTTTCACTATCATAGCCAAAATCGTCTTCGCTTCCCCCATTTTTCATCAAGTGTGGTTTTTTTCAGCATAGCCCCATAGGATCAAGACAAAGAATGCGGATAGACAATCACCAGTGAATTGTGTCCAATCATTTCCACTGGGTCAGTCGATGGTTATCGAATTATCTTAACAATCCCTTTGTCGGCATCAACTTGTAGCATTTGGCCCGTTTTGATAATTTTAGTTGCTGGGCCTACATTGACAACTGCTGGAATGCCATACTCGCGTGCAATAATGCTGCCATGCGACAACATTCCTCCCATGTCCATGACTACTGCGGCGGCCGGCATAAAATAAGGTGTCCAGCCTGGATCAGTGAAAGGTGCTACCAGGATCTCACCTGGCAACACTAGTTCATCGGTATCGGCTTTGAGAATGACACGGGCTTTTCCGGTGACCACACCAGAACTTACTGCCAAGCCGTTTAACACATCCACGTTTGTGTCCACAGCATCAGGAATATAGTTATCAAGATTAAATTTGCCAATGACAACTTGTGGCGGCATAACAGATTTGTTTTTTTCGTATTCGGCACGACGAGAAGTAATTGTTTTTTTAACATCGAAGTAAGACTTGCTCTGAGTCACCGGTTCAATTTCTTCGAGTTTCAAAAAGAAGATGTCATCTGCATTTTCAAGTATACTTTTGTTATTAAGTCTTCGGCCAAGTTCGAGCAATACGCTGCGAAAAGCTGCTGTGTATCTAACTGCTTCGTTCTTCCAGTTTTCGCGAAAGACAACTCCTTGCTGTGCCCTATGAATAATGTGATTAAAAATCAGTCGTTTTGCTGGATTTTTTAATTGTTGATGGCACTTGTTGATTAGTTGTTCACGTTTTCTAATATGATCGCGATAGTTTTGTATCGGATCAGTTTGGGCAGAACTGCTGAGATAATTGCGTACTATCGAGAGGATATAATCGGGTGTCTCGGACCAACGTGGATTGAACGCTTCCATTTCGCCTCGGCAATGATGGCCATGATGGGCCATGAACTCATTCCATTTTTTCAGGAATTCTTCTCCTCTCTCAACATCAGCAATTTTTTCACTAATGATTTGCCAATTACCGTTTGAAAGTATTGCAGTTTCTACTTGTGAAGATTCACGTGCTTTGACGGCTAAATTCCAAAGTGCAAATCCGGCTTCAACATCATCCATACCATTCAATCCAACAAGCAGTCTGTTGGCAATAGTGCCATTCTCATCGTTGAGCCATTTTGCACAAATCCAACAAAGAATCGGAAAAGCAAAAATTCCAATCAAAACGCACAAGAGATCGCAGCTTCCAAGAGCATCCTCAATAGCCGTTACAAACTGTCTGGCGAGTTTTTCGTCAGTCAAAGCTGAAACATCTAAATCTCGTAGTTTCTTACTGCTACTACTAAGTTCTTTTAGAAGCTTCATGCCTTTTTTATGATTATGAGAAATGATGTTACAAATCAAGTATGGAAATCTTATGATCATTTTAGCATAGCTGAATCCTAACTCGGGGATGTCCTCATCTGGAATGTCAAACTTACCAAGTTCATACATTTTGCTTTGCTCTCCACCAAAACTGTCATTAAGCTTGGAAGTCCACTTCTCAGGCAAATGTAGAGTAACACCCGCCGCAGTATTAATGTTGTAGTAAACCCTACCGGCAACCAAACCAGCTAGTCGATTATTGCCAAGGTCAGCTCCAAGTAAACGTATGGTTGATTCAAATAAAGGATTGAACATTAATTCTATTGCCGACCATGTAAATGGTGTCATCGCATCTGGGAAGACTTCGCCGACATTCGCGTTTGTCCATACTTGGCGTTCTTCCCAGGACTTCTTTCGTGGGATGGCAGTAATTGGTCTGGATTGAAGGAAAAAGATTTTCTTACCGCATATAGCCCATTCGATATCTTGCGGACAACCGAATTTACTCTCGGTTTTTCTCGCCAGTTTCGCCAACTTTTTGACTATTCTGTTGTCTATGCAAGGACTGCATATTGTATTGTTTTCAGCATTTTTTTTCGGTGAAGCGGTTTTGTCAAAAACAGACTCTGTTTCGAATGGCATGAAGATAAGCGTTAACGTTTTATAATACAAAGGCTTGAAAAAAGGCCTCCTATGTTTTAAGTGGACAGTAGTAACCAAATATTCACTTAAAAAGACTTCCGCAAAATGAGTGATTTTTGACAGAGGTCAGAGTTGATAAGC
>CAZHBL010000424.1:0-5176 GCA_964530105.1 uncultured Pirellulales bacterium
TTACTTTCTTGTGGAGCGGGGTGTGCGGATAGCGGAAAATATGCCCTTTCGGCAAAAGGCAGCACGTTAGGACTCGGCGGCGAATTTACCACTGGGGTAACTTCGAACGTTAACGCTCGGATCGGTATAAATACGCTTAATTTTGATTATGACGGGGAATTAGAAGATATTGAATACGATCTTGGATTCGATTTTTTTTCTGTAACAGGACTTGTTGACTGGTATGTCTTTGATGGTTCTTTTCATCTAAGCGGCGGCGTTCTGTCAATGGACCATGAAGTTAATCTTGACGCGAGACCGATTGAGGATCAAGAGATTGGAGAAACAACCTACACACCCGCTGAAATAGGTACTTTGTCCGGCTGTATAGAAATAGATCAGATAGCACCTTACGTAGGAATCGGCTGGGGCAATCCGCTTACTCATAACAGTAGGTGGGGATTTACCTGTGATTTGGGCGTTGCTTTCATAAGCCCTCCTGATGTTAGTCTCTCGGCAACCGGGCCGGCAGCCGGTCTGGCGAAGGATCTGGCAAAGGAAAGAGCCGATATAGAAGACGAACTGGAGCCTTTTAAGTACTATCCCGTCATTGCTCTCAGCTTTTTCTATAGATTCTAAATATAGCAGGACCGGTTAAGACTGTATTTCGGCCCCCTTAGGCAAATTTGCAGAAATCGTACTGAAGTTACGACGTTGTAGAAACGTCTGAATCGGGAGCTGGTTTTTCGAGAGACTCGCCACCTTCTTCGGCATTATCCTGCGGCTTCTTGTCTTCCTGGGATGGCTGTCGTGGCTGTTTTGTCTCCGAAGCGGGTTCCCGTTCAATACCTTGTGGAGGACTTAGCAATACCTTTTCGCCGATCTGCAAACCGCTGACGATCTCGACAAAGGTGTTGTTAAACGCCCCAGTTACGACTTCACGTTCCTGCGGGCCAGAGTCAGTTGCGACATAACAGAATTTCTTGCCGGCACGATTTTCAACAATCTGAACCGGCACGATTTTGACATTGTGCAACTGTTCAACGAGAATCTCGACTTTCGCCGACATCCCCGGCTTGAGGACCTCGTGCGAGCCATCGATCGTGACATATGTAGTATAGACCTTCACGCCCGGATCGAGCCAGCCTTGCTGAGGATCCGGCAATGGGGCGACCTTAACCACCTTACCGTGAAACGTCAGGTCCGGATGGGCTTCCACTGTAACTGTCACATCCTGACCCGGCATAACTTTATTTACCGACGACTCGTGGACTCTCAGTTCAACGCCCATAACATTGGAGTTGGGAATGGTAAAAATCTTCTGACCCCGGCGAACCATGTCTCCGACCTCAATCGGATCCTCTCGCCTTTGATGCCAGTCCGTGCTGGTGCCGTAGACGACGATACCCGGGCTGGGTGCACGGATAATGCACGCGGCGATCTGCCGCTCGAGCTTGGCAACGTGACTTTTCTGGAGATTAAACGAGGCTTCGGTACTTTCAAGTTTCGCCTGGGCCTGGGCCAGCTCGGATCGCGTGCGGGCCACTGTCCGATCCAATTCACGCTTGGCTTCGTGATAGTCGCTCAGAAACTGCTTTGTTTGTTTTGGAAAACTATAGAGCTTATACAATCTGAGAGCTTCTTCTGCACTCTCTTTTTGAATCCGAAACCGGTTCACGTCCAGTTGAGCACTCTTTAAATCAAGGTCCGATGCGTAATTCGCATCATGAAGCTTTTGTGTACCAGTTAAAACGTCTGTCGATTTTTCGAACTGCCCCTCGGCAAGAAGAATATTATTTTGATACTGCTTCAACATCTGCGAAGCCTCGCCGCCCAGGCTGTTCGGGTCGTCAAGAAGCCCCAGCAATGTTGCTATCTCGATCACTTCGTTCGGGTCCCGGCTCTCCTCGTCGACGAGTTTCTGTGATGCTTTCTCGCCCAGGTAGTTTTGCAGGTCCATAAGTCCAAACTCGACCGCCAGTTGCGCCGCGGCAATGTCGGATTCGTTCTGCTTCTTCTGGATCAGGTGAGCCTCCTGAGCTCCTAAATAACTGGCTTTGGCAGCCGAAAAATCGATCAGCTCTCGATTGTAAGTGTCCTGGAGTTCGGCGGCGTTTAACTGGCAGAGAATTTTCCCCTTTGCAACGTCTTCCGGAGTGATCACAGTACCCTCGGGAACGATACTGGCAATTTCGACGCCCCGGCCCTCAACCTCACACATAATATCCGTGGACTCCTGAGCTTTGATATTGCCGCTCTCTGTCACCGTGATGACCAGGTCATCCTCACGCACTGTGAATGTGCTACTCGCACCATCGGTATCGGTTGACAACGGTGTTCTCATCCATCCCGAAAGTACAATCGCGGTTCCGCCAACCATCAGCAGGAGAATTATGATCCAAAGCCGCTTACTCTTGCGTCTCCCAGTACCGCCCTGCCGCCCATTTTTACTGTCTGTTTGTTTGTTCTTGTGATTTACCACTATCCTCGCTCACATTTTTCAAATATACATGATTAAACATTCCATTTATAGCGCTGCTTCTATTAGATTACACGATATAGCATGGATTTTCAACTAATTTCTGCTTCTTCTGCAAATTTTGGAGAATAATTTTCGAGACGAAGATAGAATACGGTTGCTCTACAAATGTGCTTATTTATAGCCTTCTCCTTAATATAATCCAATTTGACAGCTCAAAATGAAGAAATCGGGGGCCTCAACCTCTCTGGCCGATGACCATAACAGCGCACTTGATGTTTTGGACTACACGGGTTGTTAATGAGCCAAAAACGCGTGTTTTTGGATTGGGAGTATTGAGTCCAAAGACGACAATATCCGCCGCTTCAGCAGCATCGGAAATAGCAGATGCAACGTCATCATTGAGTATCGCACTGACTTGCGAATTCGCTGAAGTCTCATCCGTCACAAGGCGTGACCACAGACGTTCGGTGCGTTGCCGCTCCTTTTCCGAAGTGGATACGGGCAAAACGATTAAATAACGCACCATCAGCTCACCGTCGATCCGGCGGCGTAGACCGTTTAGCAGACGAGCCCTCAGGGCATTATGTACTACACGTCCGCCAATGGGCACCAATACGTTGTGCACACTTCGCGGATGCCAGCCTCGCGGCGCACGAAAGATGACTACATTGCCCGGAAGTTGACTCGCTAAATCCTCAAGACGGCCGCGGACGGCTGCATCAGTAAGATTGGTCATGCCCAACAGAACACTGGCACAGCGGTGCGTACGAGCCACACGCATTATCTCGGTCCAAGGATCTGCGGAAACCGTAACAAGACCCTCGACCCGGACTCTTTCACGTATGGCTGCACCAATCGACTGACGCAGCACTTCGGAGGTTGCGATGAGTTCATCATTTTCATGCTCCTCGCCGGCAGGCAAAGACGTCACGCTCAGAAGCAGGACACGACCCATCCGTGGCGGTGTGATGCAGGCTGCAAGCAGGGCCATAGTACCGGCGTTGGCTGGATTGGCAATAGGCACCAGGACAAGCGGACTGCGCCCCCTTAATTCGAGCAGGTCCGGATCAGCCGACTCGCTT
This sequence comes from uncultured Pirellulales bacterium, assembly GCA_964530105.1. GTDB lineage: Bacteria > Planctomycetota > Phycisphaerae > Sedimentisphaerales > Anaerobacaceae > JAFGPJ01. The sequence goes on from CAZHBL010000424.1 coordinate 3,544, forward strand.
GCGGCATCGTACACGCGAGCCCGTCGGCCAAACAGCCAGAGATAGCAGAAGAATCCCGCCACAAACCACGATCCCATGATCAAACCTGCTGCCGGAACGACAATACCCTGAAATATTGCCAATCCTGTGCACGCCACGAGACCCAGCGCAGGAAGGACGGGCCATGCCGGAGTGCGGAATCCGTTATGATCAGGCTTGCGCTTCCGTGCCATGATGCAAGTTATGTTGGCCAGGGCGAACGTGACGAGAAAGATAAGTGAGGCCGACGCACCGGCCCGACCCACATCACTAACTACCACAACGACTATACAGGTCAGGATTCCTGTACACCACAATGCTGTTTGAGGCGTTCCGTGTCGTGAACTGATGCGTTCCAAAGCCGACGGCAACGTTCGGTCTTGAGCCATGACTTCGGCAATCCGCGAGGCGGCGAAAAGGTTGGCAAGCAAAGCTGAAAGCATAGCCAAAAGCCCGACGATAATCACCAGCCAGTATCCCTTCTGGCCCAGAAACAACTCCGCTGCCCTGGCCACTATGGTATCGGGGGCCTGGGAGGTCAAATCGGCGATAGTAACTCCCACAGGCGTACCCACAACACAAATCAGCACCATCAAAGGCAGGTACGCTCCCAGTGAGATGGCCAAAGACAAAAGCATCGCACGAGGGATCACACGCCGGGGATCACGCACTTCTCCGGCAACTGCCGCGATGAGGTCAAATCCCTGGAGTGCGATAAAGGTATATCCCATGGCCTGGAAAAGCCCCCCAAGTCCATGTGGCAGTATGGGAGTCAAACGTTCAACAGCAACCGGCCTATCACGCCACCAGACCCAGATGCCGCCGAAAATAAGCACGGCGAATACCAACACCTTGAATACATTGACCCAATTGCCACCGGCCTTTGCAGAACGGCAAAGCAACAAGGTAAAAAAAAGCGTAAAAAACATCGACAATAGTGTGATCGAAGAAGCACTACATAACCATACCGGCACACCATCCCACAGGGAAGCGAAGCCGTTTAACAGAAATGTCGTAAAACCAATTACATAAAGAGCGGAAGCCACAATCGATGCAAACCAAACCACCCACCCAACACTAAACGCTGCCCCCACAGATAGCACCCGCTTGGCGAACAAGTAAGTCCCCCCGGACATAGGAAATGCAGTGGAAAGCTCTGCGAAACTCAGAGCGGTAATGATGGCGATAATCCCGTTCAACAGAAATGCCAGCCAAGCGCCCGAACCCGTAGCGGTAAAAGCGGCCCCCGCCAGTGCCAGTATACCACCGCCAACAATGGCCCCTACTCCAATACTGGTGGCATCGAATAGACCCAGATGACGATTGCGCTTCTGTCCGGTCTCATTCATATTAACATAGCCAGAATCTTTCATATACCGGCCCAATGTAATAGCTTATTTCAACCATTCTTGACCCTATTTTATACCTGTGTGACCCAATCAAGTCAATTCCAGTCGATACGCACTAAGATATCGAATTATTAGCAGTTCATACAAAATAACTGGAATTAAATCGGCATCTTACAGGAAAAATGGTTCGAGCAGCAAAAAAAATTCAAAGCACAAATACCATCGCATTTTCGTAAGCATTTGTATACGAATGAATTAACCACTCC
>CAZHBL010000425.1:0-5173 GCA_964530105.1 uncultured Pirellulales bacterium
AACCAGTTGGTTTTACGAACCATTGGATTAGGGCTTGTCACGGTGGCCGCTTCGATGAGTTTCTATTGCCTATGGCCCTACCGGTACTTCAAATTTCCGACCGGTTCCGGGGGAATTCTCGGCACCGGGGCGGCACAGCTTATGCAAAGTCATTTTGCTTTGCTTGGTTCTTTTATATTACTTGCGGCCATCTGGGTGGTCGGGGCGGTTTTGTTGGCCGACGGCCTGATGTTAATGGTGTTCAGTGCGGTTGGTTTTACAGTCGCCAAGATAATGGGCGTTGCAAGACCGGCATGGTCCGCCGCGAAGGAGCATTCACAGGTCCTTAACGAGATATGGCGAGAATTAAGTGCCCGGCAAAAACCTGTGATTATAAGAAATGAAACATCCAAATCACCGGCTGTTGAAATCCCAAAACTACCGGACAGCATTCCAGTGACACGTCCTAATGAAAAAAAACCAAACGCCTCAGGTAACCAAACATCAAAAAGTCCTTTTACTCAACCTTCCTACGATGATTATGAGCTGCCGCCCCTGGATTTGCTGACCGAGCCTGAGCATGGTTTTGCTTCAGTGCAGGAAAAGGTCGTCAAGGCAAAGGCATGCGCTTTGGAAAAGCTGCTGTCGGAATTCAATATTAACGCTCGTGTGGTCGCTGCTGATTCCGGGCCGGTTGTGACAATGTTCGAGCTTGAGCTTGCGGCAGGGATTAAGGTCAGTCAGATCGCCGCCCTTGCGAATGATATGGCTCGTGCGCTGGGTGTCGGCGCAGTCCGTGTCGTGGCACCACTGCCCGGCAAGCATACAATAGGGATCGAGGTGCCGAACAGCGAGAAAGAAAAAGTCCGCATGAAGGATATGTTCGAGCTGGCGGGCAGCAAACCACAAAAAATGCAGATACCGCTGTACCTTGGCAAGGACTCTTCAGCCGAAGCGCTTGTTTCGGATCTGACGAAGATGCCCCACCTGCTTATTGCCGGCACGACCGGCTCAGGCAAAAGCGTCTGCATAAACAGTATCATTACAAGCGTGCTTCTCACGAAACGGCCGGATGAGGTCAAGATGATTCTTATCGACCCCAAGATGGTCGAGATGACGGCTTTTAATACCATTCCACACCTGATGTGCCCGATAGTCACCGAGACCAAGATGGCCGTCCAGATACTCGAATGGGCCACAGTAAAGATGGATGAGCGTTATGCCCTGCTGGCCGAGGCCAGGGTTAAGAATATTGCCGAGTTTAACAAACTCGATTCTGACGAGATTCTCAGGCGTTTCAATCCGAGTAGTGAGGATGAAGAAGCGAAGATTCCGAAGAAACTGCCGTATATTGTGATAGTGATCGACGAGCTTGCCGACTTGATGATGACCGCGGCCAAGGAGATAGAGGCCTATATCGTCCGCCTCGCGCAAAAGAGCAGGGCGGTCGGTATTCATATTGTCCTGGCGACTCAGCGGCCTCAGGCAACGGTCGTGACCGGGCTGATCAAATCGAACATGCCGACGCGTATCGGCTTCCGCGTGGCCGCCAGGATGGACAGCCGGATCATCCTCGACCAAAACGGCGCTGAGACGCTGCTCGGCGAGGGCGATATGCTGTTCCTAAAGCCGGGAACGAGCGATCTGGCTCGTGCTCAGGGCACTTTTGTCGATGAGGACGAGATAAAACGGATTGTAAAGCACCTCAAGGATGTTGCAGAGCCGCAATTCCATCCCGAGCTTACCCGGCTTAAGACAGTAGATACATCCGACATGTCCAGAGACGAGATGTTTGACGATGCGGTCCGTATAGTCCTGGAGACCAAACGGGGCAGCGTCTCACTGCTCCAACGAAGGCTTAATGTCGGTTATGCCAGGGCTTCGAGGATAATCGAGATGATGGCCGCCTCTGGAATACTCGGCGAGTACAAGGGCAGCCAGGCCCGCGAAGTGATGATGACATTGGAAGAGTATGAGCGTATCCGTGAGCAGATGGAGGCGGACGCCGAGGCGGGCTATCAAGACCTCGCTGAGACTGAGGAATCATCAGAGCCCGCTTATGTCAGTGAGGGTCAGCAGGAATACCTTGCCACAGACAGCGATGATGATGACTGAGACGATTTTTCAAAGCGCAGTGTAAATTTCAGAATACCGACCTGCCCAAGTTCATTATTTTTTGATTCCCGGTTTCCATTCGCAATTCGACAGCAAGGCCCGTATCTGGTAAACTTTCACGGTTATGAGCAGGGACCTTAAAGACAAAACGCCGGGCGAGCTTGAGCAGATCGTAGAATCTCTGGGCGGTAGAAAATACCTGGCTGGATACATTTTTCATTTCATCCATACAAAGGATACCGAAGAGATTTCCGAAATAACGCCTTTAAGCAAGGCCTTTCGAGAGCAGCTTGCCGGGCAGGGCTATTTTATTTCCCGGCTTTCCATCCTGACCAAGCTGACCGACAAAGATGCTACGGCCAAATACGCCTTTGCCCTCGGCGACGGCGGCCGGATCGAAACCGTGCTGCTGCTCGACGGCACAAGGAGAACACTGTGCGTTTCGACCCAGGTCGGCTGCGCGATGGATTGTGAGTTCTGTGCCACGGGAAAAATCAAGTTCCAGCGACATCTCACTGCCGGAGAAATCGTCGACCAGGTCAACACTGCACAAAAAGACGCCGGCCGAATCAGCAACGTGGTCTATATGGGAATGGGCGAGCCGCTGGCGAATTACGACTCGGTGGTCAAGTCGTTCACGATATTGAACCATCCGAAAGGCAAGAATATCGGTGTGCGGCATATTACGATTAGCACGTGCGGCCTGGCGCCGGAGATTCGCAAGCTTGCCTCCGAAGAGGTGCGCCCCAGGCTGGCTGTCTCGCTGAACGCGCCGACCGATGACCTGCGGACGAAGTTGATGCCGATCAACGCCAAATACCCGATTGCGGAATTGCTCAAGGCCGTGCGGTTTTATCAGGACAAAACCCGCCAGCGTGTCACCTTCGAGTACGTACTGATAAAAGGATTGAACGACTCGGCAGGCCATGCGAAAATGCTGATAAAGTTGCTGGCCGGGCTGGCGTGTAATGTTAATCTGATTGAGCACAATCCGTTTCCGAGGTGTAAGTATACCGGCAGCGGCAGCGCCCGCATCCGGGAATTTGCCGCTGTCTTGGACGATGCCGGCATCGAGACGACCGTACGCTATAAGATGGGCCGGAATATCAAGGCCGCCTGCGGCCAGCTCGGAGGCGACTTGCTGGGCGGTAAAATGAAATGAGCAAGAATCCATGAGAGACAGAATTTCAATCATTACAATTGGCCTGTCGCCGGCGTGGGACATCACCTGCCGGGGAAGGAATATCGACTGGGGCCTGCACCAGGAAATCGACGAGCAGACCGTTCGGCCTGCGGGAAAAGCTCTCAACGTCTCCAAGGCTCTTGCCTGGATGGGGCAAAGAAATATCGCAGCCGGCCTGTGGGGCAGTGACGACCATCCGCAGATGCTGGCAGCCGTCAGGGCCTTGTGGCCGTCGATACGGGTAAAATTGACCGCCGTAGCGGGCCGGACCAGGCAGAATGTCACTATTGTCGATTCAGCCAAAAATAAAGAGATGCACCTGCGCAACAAGAGCCGGCTGGCCTCGGCAAAGACTTTGAAAAAATTGCAGGCCGACCTGGAAAAAATCATGCACAAGGGCAGCATTTGTGTCTTTGCCGGGACAATCCCGGACGGCGGGCTTTTGGGCAATGTGATTCGGATTGTGGAGTTCTGCAAAAGCCGCGGGGCGAAAATCGTGCTGGATACTTCAGGGCGCCCCTTGAAAGAAATCGTCGATACCGGCTCCGCCTGGCTGATAAAGCCGAACGTCGAGGAACTATGCGAGCTATTGGGCGAGCAGGTTAAGGACGGGCCCATCAGTCTGGCAAAAGCCGGCCGGAGGTTACTGGATAAGGTTGAAATTGTGCTTATCAGCCGAGGAGCAAAAGGCGGCGTAGTCGTGACCAAAAACGGCGCCTGGCAGGGCAGGTGCACCGACCGGGTAGAGATATTCTCGACCGTCGGCTGCGGCGATTTCCTGCTGGCGGGTTTCCTCAAGGCCCTCAAAAACGGTTTCAGTTCGGATGCTGCACTCGAGACCGCAATAAAGGTTGCCACTGCAAGAGCCTGGGGCTGGACGGAGAAGATGATCTGGCTGGATGTGAAAAGCAGAATACATGTGCGGATTGGGCGGATATGAAAGAAATATGCGGGAAATCCCGGGACACAATCTGGTCCCTGCTGTTTACAGCAATCCTTCTGTCGTTTTATTTTCTTTACTTTCTATTACGAGTAGATCCGAAACTCCTCTACCAGTCTCAGGAGCCGGTCTTTTTCTTCGATCGATATTTCATCTATGAATTTTTCAGCTATCCGGGAGGAGTAAACGAACTTATCTCCGGATTTCTTTCACAGTTCTTTTATTATTCATGGACGGGAACGCTGCTGCTCGTTCTTGTTTTCGCATTTGTTGCCTTGAATACCTGGCTGCTCATTCGGTCAATTACCACAATTCGGCCGATTCTTTATCTGCACTGGATACCTTCGGTTATCCTGCTGGCATTGCACAGTGAATATAGATTTCCGCTTGTTCTGACGCTGGGACTGCTCTGGGCTTTGCTCTGTGTCAATATCTATATCTGCCTCGCCCCTTCAAAAAGTATGCTGCGATTACTGCTCTTTCTGATTCTTCAAACAACCATATATTATGTAACCGCCGGTCAGGCTTGTCTCTTTTTGGTAATTATCATATTCTACGAGGCCCTGCATCATCGCAGCGTTATTTTACCTTTGCTTTACACTTTATTTGCCGCGTTGCTGCCCTATATCGGGGCTTCATTTTTATTTATTATTCGCATTCAAGATGCTTATACGATGCACTTGACATTCTATGATATGTATAGAGTGACATGGTTGTCCTGGGTGCTATACGCATTCTTCCCGCTTGTGCTGCTCCTGGTTACGGTTGAGGGCGGATATGTCAATGCCCGGAAAACGAACGCGGCCAATATTTGGGACAGGCTTTTATGTCACCGTTCTGTTCCGATACGACTGATCCAGGCTGTCATGATTCTTTCTCTCGTTGCTATATCAGCCCTGTACTCATACAACAAAAAGGAGAAGGCTTTTTTCCTGATTGATTACTATGCGCGATTC
>CAZHBL010000426.1:0-5160 GCA_964530105.1 uncultured Pirellulales bacterium
GCTCCTCGACAGTGTAGTTATCAAAGTCGGCGTAGCCACCGGGCTGGCCGGAGGTGTTGTAATTGAACAGGGAGGGACGAACACCCTGGAAGGTAATCAACTGGAAGGTCATGGTGAAGGGATTGCCCAGAGGCGTGAATGCCTTGCCGTCGGCGCTCCAACTGAAGATAGCCTCGTCGGTATCAAAGTTACAGTGAACGCGCAGCCAGAGATGCTCCGGGGGGGTGTCCGGGCTGATGACAGGGGGATTGGCCGGAGCTGGAGCGACCTCTCGGCGTCCGAATCCGCGACCACGTCTGGGGCTGTTGTACATTTGCAGCGTCATACCATCGGCAGACTTCACCACACCAATCCAGGCATAGGGCGAACTCAGCAGCGCGAGACCCGCCGTATCTCCCGCAACCATCCCCGACGTGTCCAGCTCGACGGTCATGATGGACTCTGGTGCAGGCGGCCGCTGGCAGATGCTGTTGCGGGCTGAATAAAAGTTGTCGGCGGGTAGGGAATACAGGCGAAGCACGCCGGGCTTCTCGGTTAGGGACCATTTGCTGTCATCGGGCACATGGTTCCACTGCCATTCGGGATTTAGCTTGCCATTGTCGAAATTGTCGTTATGAATGAAACTGGGCTTGGGATCCTGGGTGTAGCCGGTGTTGGGCTTTATCCAGGTGTTTGGAGCTTTGCGCAGGTTGCCCGGCAGGCCAATGAGCGGGAAACCATTGTCCCAGGTGATGGGAACAAGGGCGACCATTCGCCCCGCGCTGCCGTGGTCGGACATGATGATGCTCCACCACTCGCCGGAGGGAGTATCGACCATACCGCCTTGGTGTAGAGTCAGCCCTCGGTCATTGACGGTAGCACGAGCGGGCGCCACGGTGGTCACACCCAGTGATTCGCCCTGAACCATACGTTCGACCATCCAGGGACCGTCGATTGAGTCGGCGCGGGCGACCATCTGATCGGTAGTCGCGCCGGGGATGGCCGAGATGTCATAGTACTTGCCATTGATCTTATAAAGGTGGTGGCCTTCGCCCATCCTGGCATCCAGTTGGTGGCGGACACCGGGGACGAACGACTTGAGATCCGAGGTAAGCTCTTCGATAGGATAGGGGCTGCGGTTGCCGGAGATGATGTAGATTTTGCCGTCGTCATCGAAGAGAACCGACAGGTCGTGCCTCCCGGGCAGTTGGTTGCGTTCCCAGGGGCCATAGATCGACCTGGAGCGGAAGACCTGCAGGCCGGCGCCGTTGACGTTGGAGAAGATATAGAACACGCCGTTGTGATGGCGGATGCAGGGCGCCCAGATGCCCCTTCCGTAGATGCCTCGGCCGTCCTCAAGGCGGAAGGCCGGGCCAAGATCGAACCTGTCCATGCAGTAGCCGGCCAGTTCCCAGTTCACCAGGTCTTTGGAATGCATTAACTGAACGGCCGGGTTCATGTGCATGGTCGTACCGGCGAGATAATAGTCGTCGCCGACACGGATAACATCAGGATCCTCGAACTCTTCATAAAACAAGGGGTTGGAGTAAGTGCCGTTACCATTGTCGGCGGTCCAATGTTTTGCCGCATCGGATGAGTTTCCGAAAGACACCGAAGGCGTTAAGGCGATAACATCGGCTATCAAGATAACCAGGCTTACAAACCTTGGAAAATGTTGAAAGCATTTCATGGCAATACTCCTTAAGTAGGATTACTTTTTCATTATCAAAGGCTCGCACTTCTCCACTGCCGATGGCCACTCTTCATGCCGTGTGTTGCATAGTTCCTGGTCGGCTTTCATCATTTGATTCCATCCCATTGAGCAGACTGGCCTTTAGCCAGGTTAAAGTCTCGCGTGACGTTGCCATAGCGAAGTCGGCAGGATCCACCTGCGAGCGAACGAACAGTTACGTTTACGAGCTTACTTTCCTTCCACTGGACATCCAGCTTGAAGCCGCCGCGGGCACGAAGTCCCTTGACAGAGCCGTTTAGCCAGGCTTTTGGCAAGGCCGGGAGCAACTCAATTTCGCCCGCACAACTTTGAAGGAGCATCTCGGCGATCCCGGAAGTGCCCCCGAAGTTGCCATCAATCTGGAATGGTGGATGGGCGTCAAACATATTCGGGTAGGTGCGTTCTGGCCGTAGAAGCATTGTGAGAATCTTATAGGCGTGTTCGCCGTCATGGAGACGTGCCCAGAGGTTCAGACGCCAGCCAATGCCCCAGCCGGTGGCTTCGTCACCGCGAACCTCCAGGCTTTTACGTGCTGCAGCCGCCAGATCGGGGGTAGTCCGCACGTGAATCTGGTCGCTCGGATGCAAACCATACAGGTGCGAAACATGCCGGTGATGAATCTCCGGAGCCTTCATGTCCCAATCTTCCAGCCATTCCTGGAGCTGGCCGGCGGCGCCGATCTGATTTGGGGCCAAGCGCTGGCGTGTCGCTGACGCTTGTTTTCGGAATTCCTCATCGATGCCCAGAATTTCCGCCGCACGAATGCAGTTGGTGAACAAGTCGCGAAGAATTTGCATGTCCATCGTAGGTCCCGCGCAGACGCTCGTACCGAACGGATGGCTGTTTTCCGGAGACAGCGACGGGCACGTTACCAGCCACTTGTGCTTGGGCTCTTCGACCAGCGTGTCGAAGAAAAACTGCGCGGCTCCCTTCATGGCCGGATAGACTCTGGCCAGGTATTCTTTGTCACGGGAATAATCATAATGGTCCCACAGGTGCAGGCATAACCAGGCACCACCCATCGGCCACATGCCCCACTGGGGGCCGTCGATAGGTGCGGTGGCTCGCCACAGGTCAGTATTGTGATGAGTGACCCAGCCGTTGGCGTTGTACATGGTCTTGGCCGTGCGCGCGCCGGTTTCGGTAAGATTCATCACCATTGCTACCAGCGGCTCGACGCACTCACCGAGGTTCGTCGGCTCGGCGGGCCAGTAGTTCATTTCGGTATTGATATTGATTGTGTACTTGCTTCCCCAGGGTGGGTTCATGCTTTCATTCCAAAGGCCCTGGAGATTCGCCGGCTGACAGCCCGGCCGCGAGCTGCTAATCAGAAGATACCGGCCGAACTGAAAATAAAGGGCCGCTAATTGTGGATCGTTCAACTTGTTGGGATCGAGGATTCTCTCGTCCGTCGGACGACTGGCGGCAGCCGTCGTGCCGAGATCCAGCGTCACCCGCCGAAACAACTTTTGATGGGCAGCCATGTGATCCTTTAGTAACAAGTCGAAAGACTTTGCGCCGGCTTTAGCGATAGTCTTTTTGGTCAGCGCATCGGGGTCACCGGTCACGTCTTTGTAGCTCTTGTAGCTAGTCGCGGCTGCGATGAGCAGTAATCCGGAGTCCGCATCGGTGACAGTGATCCGACCGTCGCCCGGCACTACCCGTCCGCCAGAAGCCACAACGGCCACTCGGGCCTGATACTTGAGGGCGCCGGCAATACCGCGAGTGCCACTGTTGACACCTTGCATCACTAAAGTATTGGACGACTCTATATTCACCGACGCCTTCTGTGGCGTTTTCATGCCGGCTGTAAACGTGACCTTGCCAGGCTTGTCCGCTTTCAGGCGAATCACGATTACCTGATCGACGGGGCTGGAGAAGACTTCCCGCGTGTAGCGCACTGAGTCGATCGTATACGCGACAGTGGCCACGGCCGTATCCAGGTTAAGGTCTCGCCGATAGTCCGTTACTCCGTTTACATCCGGAAATGTCAGCAACAGGTCCCCCACACACTGATAAGGCATCTGGGTCAAGGGCTTTGCCATCATCTTCTGACCGACCAGATTGTGTGCCTCCCGGTATCGGCCGGCGAAGATCAATTCCCTTACCTTCGGCAAAGCCTCAAGCGCATCGGGATTCGCGGGATCGTACGGTCCACCTGCCCAGAGCGTATCCTCATTTAATTGGATCCGCTCTAGCGCAACTCCGCCAAAGATCATCGCCCCGAGCCGCCCATTGCCTACCGCGAGGGCCTCGACCCACCTCTTGGCCGGCTGTCGATACCACAGACTCAGCGGCTCCGCAGGCGGCTGCGCAATAGTCACACTGTATGATAGGGTTAAAATAAACGCCAGGAGTTTAGGGTATATTCTGACCATTTTATGAGCCTTTCAAAAAGTAAACCCTTCATTTACCGAAAGAAACTGCGAAATGAGTATGAAAAATTCAAAAAAAAGTGAAAAGACCACGCTCGCTTCTCTAATGACCCCTCGACCGTGTTAGAATTGCATTTACCGATTCTCATGAGGAAACCCGTCCGAAAATTGCTCTCTGTGAATGCACACTTTTAAGCCAGCAGGCGACCGTCGTGCAGATTATACCAGCGTACTTCACCGCTGGCGAGATTAAAAATCTTGCCAGTATTCCGTTTTTCATTTCACTTTTTACAATTCTGAACGGTATTATACTAAAGATTGTGCTCCTGCTGAGTCAATGCGTCGAAAAAATATGGCAAAAACTAAGTAATTTAGGAGGTTATCAAATGAATCACAAGCGTTTAATTATTTTGTTAACAGCCGTAATGACAGGTGGAACCTGTTTAGCTCAGACAGACCAGCCAACGATTACGGAAGACTTCAAGCCATCAACCTTGAACCAGCCCGGCCGGGAATATCCGCAGGTCAACTCACAACGCTACGCTCGTTTCCGCATCGAGGCCCCCGAGGCCAAAAGCGTCCGCGTGAGCTTGGGAGGACGAGAACGTGGCGGCTTCTCCCTCGACAAAGGCGAGGACGGCGTCTGGACGGGTGTCACCCAGAAGCCGCTGGATGAGGGCTTCCACTACTACCATCTCACAGTTGATGGGGGAACATTTAACGATCCCGGGACCTTGAACTTTTACGGTTCTACTCGTTGGGAAAGCGGCATCGAAATTCCCGCTCATGACCGGGATTTCTACGCACTGAAGGACGTTCCTCACGGCCGAGTGCAGCAGATTCTCTTCCCTTCGCAGAGCACAAACACCTCACGCCGCGCCTTTGTATACACGCCGCCTGACTACGACAAGGATCTGACCAAACGATATCCGGTGCTGTATCTGCAGCACGGCTGGGGTGAGGATGATACTGCCTGGAGTAACCAGGGCCACGCCAACCTGATCATGGACAACCTGATTGCCGAGGGCAAGACCAAGCCCTTCCTCATCGTGATGACCTACGGCATGACGAACG
>CAZHBL010000427.1:0-5151 GCA_964530105.1 uncultured Pirellulales bacterium
TGTAAACCATCTAAGCCGGCCAGTCGGACAGCAAATACCGGGCCGAACAGGATTGCCTTCCAGTAGCTTTTTTTAGACTTTAGGGCAAAAAAGGCTAAAATATTTTAAATTTTGGGAAATTTTTCTTGACGTGAATATGGGTTATCTGGTATAAATGAATAAGTGAAGTCGAGGAGTTTTTGTGGTTTTAGGCTTCAGCGCGTATTGCTTATCCATAGTTCCTGGGCAAAACCTGATGCGTGATCAGGTATGGGACATCAGTTGGAAATTAGGTAATACGGCAGGAAACGGAGCAGTGGTGCAAGGCGGAACATTTGTTTTTCGCCCGCATCTTTACTCAGTCGCGTACATTCGTGGCTACCAATCTTGCCTGACTGGCAACTTTACCTATGTTCAACACGGAGGGTCAGTGCGCAAGGCCCTTCGAATAGAAGGTTGACCTGACTCTTGTCAAAAACAGATTGTTTGTAAGGATGCAACTTAATAGTTGAGGAGAAATATGATGAAAAAACTAATTATGATTTGTGCGATTCTTATTGGTGTTGCCGGAATGGCTAACGCCGCGCCCACATATTTGATTACTTTCGATGAGTTCCCTCTTGACACATTGATTAGTAATCAATATGCACCTCTGGGTGTTGAGTTCCTTCCCGGGGATGTTACGCCAAGACTGCCGCAGATCAGTATGAATGGTGCGATGCCGGATCAACCGATTCTTCGTCCCACCGGTGAGCCGGATAACTATCTGTACCAGGGAGACTTCTGGATTCATTTCACCACTACGGCAGTCAATGTCCAGTTCGATTCGGGCTACTGGGATGTAGTAGGAACCGGAGTAATTAACGTGTACGATCCGTATATGCTTCCTCTGGCGAGCTTAACGAACACGACCACCGGAGTAAATGTGACTAACGTATCGGGCCAGATTGGTTATATCTACTTCAACTCCATTGGTGATGGAGCCGGTGCCGACATGGATAATCTGGGCTTTACTCCGATCCCCGCTCCCGGTGCTATTTTGTTAGGTGGCATTGGTGCAGGTCTCGTCGGCTGGTTGCGAAGACGCAGAACGTTGTAAGTTAGAAAGACATGGCAATACCATGTTAAAGGCTGTGAGTCCGATACTTGCAGTTCTTATTGAGCCCCTGCTCGCACTTGGAATTCTCTTCTGAGTGCAGAGCAGGGGCTTTTTATATAGTTATTTTCAGCTTGATGCCGGGAACTGCCGGAATCTTTATATCAAGGGGGCCGCACAATATCACCCAATATAGTAATAATAACCATTCGAAGAACAAATCTATGCTATACACAATATGAAAAAAAGGTCGACTATACGGGCATATTTGTTAATATTTTGAGTAAGGGATCAGATTATGAATAGAATAAGTCGTCGAAAAATGATGAGGTAAAGGGATATGAAAAATCGACATTTCCAAGGGGCAGGAATTGGGCTTGTTTTAGTGCTGGGATTGTCTTTCTGTGCCGCGGCGGACGGCAAAACGTGGCATGTCTCCGGGGAAACGCTGGCCGGCATCGAGCAGCAGGAACAGGTACGAACAATCGGCCAGGCCGCAGCGCTCGCCGAGCCGGGCGATACGGTGATTATTCATAGCGGCATCTACCGCGAGGCTGTCGAAATCGAAAAGAGCGGGAAGCCGGACAATCCGATTACGTTTCAGGCTGCCGCCGGGGCCGCCGTGATCATGACCGGCGCCGACCGCATCAGCGAATGGACCGAAGTGAAAGGAGACGGCCATATTTACAGCACACCCTGGCCGCACGAATTTATCGCATGGACCCAGCAGCACACGCATCCCGACGACGACTACCATCTACTCATTGGCAGGTGCGAGCAGGTTTTTGTCAACGGCTACGCACTCCGGCAGGTCCTCGAACGTGAAAAGCTCGCGCGGGGGACTTTCTACGCCGACCTTGACGGCAAACGTCTCTACGTATGGAACTACGATAATCAAGACATCAGCAAAAAGGCTACGGTAGAGGCATCTGTTCGCGACCGAATTCTTGCCGTAAAAGGCGATTATGTAACCGTCAAAGGCATCCGTTTTCGATACGCCGCAAATCGTGCTCAAAGAGGCGCCGTCGAATTCTCGGGCAATCATCTGACCGTCGAGGATTGTATCTTCGAATATACCAACGCCGGCGGCGCCGCATTCAGAGGCGAAGATGTCACGGTCCGCCGCTGCACGTTCCAGTACAATGGTCAGCTTGGCTTTGGAGCCAGTCGTGCCCACAGGCTCCGGATGACCGGATGCACGGTGCGAAACAATAATATCAAGGGATTCGATCGGGGCTGGGAGGCGGGCGGCAATAAGATTTGTCTGGCCCGCGGCGTAGTTCTCGAAAACAGCACCTTCATCGAGAACCGCGGAAACGGTATATGGTTCGATATCGGTAACGAAGACTGCACTGTGCGCAACTGCCTGATTGCCTGCAACGAGGACGCCGGCATCTTCTACGAAATCTCCTACGGCCTGCATGCCCATGACAATGTTATCGTGGGCAACGGCTTGGCCGGCACACCCACCGCCTGGGGCGCCAGTGCGGGCATAAGCATCTCCAGCTCGCCGGACTGCCTCATCGAGCGAAATCTGCTGGTTGGCAATAAAGAAGGTTTCAACTTCCGCGAGCAAAGCCGCTCGACACCTCGAATCGACGACAGGAAGAGCGTGCCGGTTTGGAACCACGACAATACAGTTCGCAACAACGTAATCGCCCTCAATCGCGATGCACAGACCTGGGGCTGGTTCGATATCCCGGACAATCGTCACTGGCCCGCTAAGGGCGGCGATAGCAATGGCGACGGATTGTCGCTGGAAAAACTTGAGCTGACTCTCAGAGATAATCTTTATTTCGCCGGCCCCGGCGCCGAATTATTCAACTGGGGAACCGCCTGGAAGAAGAACAAGAGATATCAGCGCCTGGAGCGGGTTCAAGAGGAACTTTTGCTCGAACAAGGCAGTAAACTGGCCGAGTTCACAGTTAATGATTTCTCAGCACTGGATTATCGCGTGCCGGCCGACAGCCCGGCCGTCAAAATGAGATGCTATCCACAGGGAAAAGTTCCCGGCGTGCAGTTGGGAATCCTTGAATAAATGCCGGGTAGAGGCGGGTCGTTTATGAACGGCATGGTTTTACGGCGTGAAATTGCTTGCTGCTGCCAATTCTTTTCAAAATCGCTTCGAAAAATAGAGGGGAGCCTTGAACTATCGACATGGATTTGGTAGTATATTATATAAGAGATTCGGCTGTGTAACTGAGTATGAAAATGCACAAGTATACGATCAATACCGTGCCCGTAACAATCTGCTCCGAAGGAGGCTGCCATGCTAATTAAAAAAGCTTTTACGCTTATCGAGCTTCTTGTTGTCATTGCCATTATAGCTATTTTGATGGCGATCCTGATGCCCGCCCTGAGGAGTGCGAAGGATCACGGCAAGCGTATCGTCTGCAGCAGCCACTTAAAAACAATGGGACTGGCCAATGTCCTCTATTCGGACGAATCAGACGGCTGGTACGTTCCGATTATGGACAGAACATTAGGAGATGATCGCTATTGGCCCGCCAACCAGCTCTTTAGAGAATTGATCGGTTACAAGCCTAAGAATGCCGTTGCGAACGAGGGCTGGAACGCGCCCAGGGAGTATTTATGCCCGAGCGATAGGATTTCGATAAAGCGAATAGAAGACACTCAATACAACAACTGGCTCAGCTACGGCTATAATCTGACGGACTGGTACTTTTCAGACTGGTTCGGCATCGGGTACGCCGGGCACAAAAACACGACCGTTCCCGGTCCGGCGAATGAGCTTATTTTCACCGAGAGCAATGACTGGTGGGCGTGGTGGTGGGGCGCCAATTACGTAGATGGATGGGACGTTCTCGGGCAGGATACGATCATGCCTTATAAAGATGTCGGCACCGACGGCCCGACCCTTTATCGTCACAGTGAGGGAGTCAACCTGGCCTTTTACGACGGTCATACCGCGTATATGAAAAAAGAAAAAGTTTTCATTAAAGATGAATGGGATTCGGGCAATCCCGGCATGTGGTCCACATTCAAACATTACCCGCCGACAGATGAAGAACAGAAACGATTACCGAGGCCTTAACAGCGGTTTGACCAAGAGCTTTTGCCGGTAGTTTGTCCAGGGACAAAAGAAGCATATATGAAGAAAGTGGTATTACGCAGAACAGCTAAACATTCCTGTATAGTATTTCCGCTTAACGTGATGGCCTGACTTTCCGAACAAATTGTGGCTGAGTCTTTGGCTGTTAACTCTGCTTCGCAAGCCACGCCGCATATTGCTTTTCGACCACTTCGGGCAGCACGTTCACCAGCCAGTCCGCCGGTGATATTTCTGCCACCACTGCCAAGACCTTGAGTTTCTTGGCTATGTTTGGCTGAAGTCGAAAACTGAACGTCTCATCCATAGTCACCGCTCCTCTGGCGTCAAACTTCTCTTGGGGCATGCTGCGGCCGCGTGATTTTTTAATTTCTGCAAACTTCTCTTGATTGAAGAACTTACTTATCTCCTGGTGATATTGAGAGCTTGTGTGCCGTAGCATCGCATCTGTCAATGGCTTCGGATCTCCCTTTACCCACTTTTCCAACAGGCTGCGAAACTCCTGAATGCTGTCGAAACCCATTCTGCGCCAGTTGAGGTCGCGAATCGTTTGCTCGCCGATATTCCAGCTCTGGCTGACCTCCTTGATGGCCTCAAGGTGCGCCTTTTCGATATCGTACGTCCTCGAATACTTAAACCAAAACCGCGACAAAATTTCCAGAATCTGGCTTATACTGTTCGATCGTAACCCCGGCGATGACATTTCTAAACTCCTCCAATCTATAAGACTTATAATTCTTACGTTCCATTAGTATTTTAAGAATAAACAGGTAAAAAGTCAAGTCTTTTCTTTTAAACCCCGGGCAGGATTCAATGACTCATAGTGCGTTAAGATCCCGCAAAACTAATGGAACAAATAAGGATATGAAAAAAGCCCTATTCTGTTCCTTTAGAACAGATTTTTTATTGTGGTAAATAAGCATTTTTGCACCTTAGCAGTTAAAAAAGACAGGATTTACTAACCAGTACATAGATTATGCTACACATTCATATTTTGCCATGGTAT
>CAZHBL010000428.1:0-5149 GCA_964530105.1 uncultured Pirellulales bacterium
TGGACCGGTTCCAGCACCGGCCGGCTTGGATTACAACCTCTGGTGTGGCCCGGCCGATATGGTGCCTCTGCGGCGAAAGAAGCTCCACTATGTGTGGCACTGGATCTGGAACACCGGCTGCGGCGACATCGGCAACCAGGGTCCCCACGAGATGGACCTCGCCCGCTGGGCGCTGGGCGATCCGGGACTGCCGACGCATGCCTTCAGTATCGGCGGACGCTTCGGCGTCAGCCAGGTCGGCGACGTGGGCGAAACGGCCAATACCCAGATCGCCTTCTTCGACTATAAGCCGGCACCGCTCATCTTCGAAGTGCGCGGATTGCCAGCCGAAAAGGGCGCCCGCCACATGGACAACTATCGCCGGACCGGCGTTAGCATCGGCAATTGCGTCCAGTGCGAAGGGGGCTACTTCCCATGCGGCGACGGCGGGGGCTGGGTCTTCGACAACGACGGCAAGAAGATCAAACCCTTTACCGGTCAAGACTACGGCGGGATCGGCGGCGCTGGACACCATGAGAACTTCATCAAGGCCGTCCGCAGCCACAAGCGCAGCGACTTAAACGCCGACATTGAGGTCGGACATCTCTCGGCCGGTCTGGTCCACATGGCCAATACCTCTTACCGGGTCGGCAAGAAAGCAACGCCCGATGAGATTAAGGGCGCCATCGGCGACAATACCGACATGATGGACTCGTTCGACAGGATGCTTGAACACCTCGAGGCCAATGAGATCGATCTGGCTAAAGAGCCGATTACCATCGGCCCGATGCTGACGATGGACCCGCAACAGGAGAAGTACGTCGGCGAATACAGCGATTGGGCGAACATGTATATCAAGCGCAACTATCGTGAGCCGTTTGTTGTGCCGGATAAAGTATAATGAAGTTTGCGCTGTGCAACGAAATGTTCGAGACCCGGCCGATGGCCGAGGTCTGCTCGACTGCCCGTAAGCTGGGCTATCATGGAATCGAGATAGCACCGTTTACTCTGGCGCCGTCGGCGGAAGACATAACGGCCGAGCAGCGTAAAGAAACTCGACGAATTATCGAAGACAATGGTCTTCAAACCGTGGGCTTACATTGGCTATTTGCCGGCCCGAGCGGGCTGCACATGACCACAACCGACAATCAAATCAGAGGCAGGACAAGAGATTACTTGTCCTGCCTGCTTGATTTGTGCAGCGACCTGGGCGGCAAAGTTTTAGTGCTCGGCTCGCCGAAGCAGCGGAGCATCGTCGAGGGCCAGACCAAAGAAGGCGCATGGCAGCGGGCCGTCGAATTACTCAGTTCCGTATTGGATCAAGCTGAGCAGTTGGGCCTGACCATTTGTCTTGAGCCGCTCTCGACAGTCGAGACTAATTTTATCAACACGGTCGTCGAGGGCATGAAAATGGTCCGCCAGGTCAATCATCCAAACCTGAAGATTCATCTGGACGTCAAGGCGATGTGTTCGGAACAGACTCCTGTGCCGGATATTATCCGTTCGGTGAGCGCCGACGATATCGGCCATTTTCACGTAAACGATGCCAACCTCTACGGCCCCGGCATGGGCGATGTGGATTATGCTCCTATTGCCGAGGCGATCAAAGAAATCGGTTGGGACAAGTGGCTCAGCGTAGAGGTCTTCAAATACGACCCCGACCCCGAAACCATCGCCCGCAAGAGCATTGAGTATCTGCAGAAATTCTGGCCATAGCCACGTTTGAGAAATCAAATATCACAGATTCAATTTTAAATTTCAAATTTGAAATTTCAGATTATTTCCCTACAGCAGGCGGGCTTTGAGATATTTCTTGACGCGGTGGAATCGAGCGCGGGCCTTTTGGGGTGTCGAGCGTGTCAGTGCCGCGATTTCGCTGTAGGGCAATTGCTCGTAGTATCGAAGGCGAAGAATATCCTTATGCTGCCGACTGAGCTGCTCGACCACTTCCGAGAGCTGTTGAAGCCTCTCGGCGTGAATGGTTGCTTCCAGGAGGCCGCCGCCTGCCCGGCTTTCGTATGACTGATTTTGAAGAAGTGAGGCCTTCCCGGAGCCCTGTACCCGGTGTCGTCTGAGATTGTCCTGAATCTTGCTCCAGGCGATGCGAAACACCCACGGCCAGAATCTGCACTTGTCCCGCAGGCAGGCGACTTGCCTGACCATGGTTAGCAGTGTTTCCTGCAGCACATCCTCGGTCAGATCATGATCAAGGGTGGTGCGGAATACGAACGGATATAGACGCTCCCGAACGATGCCGGCCAGTCGCCCCATGCTGGCCCGGCTGCCCGAGCGGGCCTCGGAAAGTAGCTGTTGGATATTTTCGTTGTCCTCATTCATATATACTGCCCTGCCTTTTATAAAAGGCAGGCAGCCTTTCAGAAGTAACGAAAAAACTGCTCGAAAGAGCAGCAAGCATCCCTGGCGGGCATAAAGCCGCCCACTCCTCTTTCGACTGTGTGCATTCCTCTTCGTTGCGTTGAAAATTGGCTTTGTTTGTCTTCATTTCTCATTAACCGCAGATTAACGCTGATTTACCCTGTTAGATGACGGCTTTGCCTCCTAAGGAACAAGCTATCTCACGGGGTGAACGCAGATTTTTGAATGTATTCTGAATTCTGTGTCCTCTGTAAGGAATCCCAAGGACTGAATTCTACCTTTTTTACTCTTTTTTCATTTTTGTTTTCAACTACAATCGGATTTGGTCGATTTTTCGCAAGAATTTCACCTATTTTAATCCCACCCGCGAGCCAATCACACTCAGCCTAAGTCGCAATATCTCAAGTAAATTACGTAGCCCGACGGAAGAGTAGTCGTGTTGGATAGTGAATAAGAAAATATGGCTCGAACATTAAGATGCAAGGCTCTGCTATTCGATAGGGCTATGAGAATTACACTTACGGCCCTTTTTGTTTTTATAAAGGCTCTTGGGACTTTGTATTGTGAGAGCCGGTGGTGAAACCGCCCGCTAAATAATAAGTCGGGGGCGGGTTGGGGAAATCCTGTTTTTAGAAAAAACATCCTATATTTCCTTGCTTTACTGACTAATATTTGGTATAGTGTCGATTGAGTCGGGATTCTTATTCCCGGCGGGCGCCGGTTAGCGAGATTTATCGCCTAAACGGAAGAGGAAAAAGCTAAATTGGAGGTTATACCATGAATTCTTTCATTCGCAGAGGAGTCCTTTTCTCCATTTGTATTTGCTTACTCCTATTGTGCGGCCAGTCGGTTATAGCCGGGCCGGTCGGTTCGCGGCAGGCACAAAAGGCCACCGAGACGTTCCTGAAAGCGAGAAATGACCGGGCATCGAAGGGATTCGAGCCATTATCAGTAAGAAGCCAGGTTGGGCCGGCCGGCATACGAGAGGTCCGCGGCGATGATGAGACGGTTCTTGCATATATTACCGAGCTGGAGCCCCGCGGATTTGTCGCGACTTCCGCCGATACGGATATAACTCCGATTATCGCTTATTCCTTCAGGACCTCTTTTCCGGCGGACAATGATATTAAAAATCCGCTGTACCGCATGCTGAAGGCGGACATGAAGCTAAGAGCAAGGGCGCTGGCCGAATATGAACAACTCAATACGGCTGAAAACCGCAAGCTCTGGAATCTTTACGCCGGCGAAGATGCGCCAGATCCCACAAGTGAGACATTTCAGCAGTGGCCCGAAGAGAACACGACTTTCACCGGCGGGTGGCTGGAGACGGTGTGGGACCAGAGCGAACCTTACAACAATTTTTGCCCGCTCGACCCGGTCGATGCCAACAGGTCCTATGTCGGCTGTGTCGCGACAGCCATGGTCCAGGTCGTCAATTACCATAAGCAATGTGAAGTTCATTTCGACGAGGATGATTCATATATAACATATGCCGGCATCAATTTCGATGAAGACAGCAGTTTGTACGATTTTCCCACATTCGAAGAGCTAAACGAGTATATTGCCGCCGTTCAATCCAAATACGACGCCAATATAGATATAAACGATACGGATGTCGCCGCTCTTAGCTTTGCCTGCGGTGTGGCCATCCAGATGGATTATTCCAGCGAAGGCTCGGGTTCTTCACCCTACACACTGCGGGAAGCGTTGATCGAGAAGTTCGGTTACTATTCAGCCGACATGACCGGCGGTCTGTCACGCGAAGCCTATCAAATACTGCAGGAGAACATGATCAATCGGCTGCCTGCTTTGTTGGGCATCAGCCCATCAGACGGCTGGGGCGGGCACGTCATTGTTTGTGACGGCTATAACACAAACGACGAGTATCATCTTAATTTCGGCTGGGGTCCGGAAAGTCCGGAGGAAATGACCACAGTATGGTATCACCTTCCAGGCAGCCTTATGTCGGATTTGAGCATCGTTACTGAAGCTATAGTGAACGTTCAGCCTGTTGGGCCGGACATCGAGGTCGAGCCGGCGTCTCTGAGCTTTTACGCCGTTCCGGGGCAGGAATCCGAATCCGAAACACTATATATCGAGAATAGTGTCGGAGGAGCATGGATCAATTCGATATCCAGCCCGGAAGGTTTCGTATTTACAGACTGGGGAGGTATGTACTCGGACTACATGGAGTCCTTCCAACTACCGGAACCGGGATCCCGCACTGCAATATACGTTAAATTTTTGCCGGACGAGGCGCGGGGCTATTTTGGAACGCTCGTGATCGACTACAGCGACGGGAACCAGAAGTACGTTACCTTAAAAGGTTACCCCTTTACGGGCGGGACTGAAATACCCGCCGGCGAAGTATCCGGAACCTGGTCGCAAGACGAATCACCTTATTACGTCTCCGGCGACATAGCAGTAACACGGAACAGCGAGCTTGTTATCGAACCGGGAGTTAAGGTCTTTTTCATGGGACCGTACGGAATGACCATCGGCGAAAGAGCTCAGTTGATGGCTGAAGGAACTGTGAACAGTCCGATAGAATTTACGGCATGGAACAAAGATGTTGGCTGGACCGGGCTGCGATTCATAGAATCGGGGGGTGATGACATTCTGAGTCATTGTTCCATCAGTTTCTCGAAGAAAGACGCCGGTTTCATAACAGAGTATAATCCCCTCCCAAATGATAACAGTTGCGGAGGTGCGGTTTTCTGCTATTACTCGGACCCGATTATTACGAATTGTAAAATCACCAATAATACAGGAGACAAAGGTGGAGCAATCTACT
>CAZHBL010000429.1:0-5146 GCA_964530105.1 uncultured Pirellulales bacterium
GCAGGCTCTCGAACATCTGGCTGGCCGGCAGAACCATCCTGATACTTTTCTTAATCCTCTCAAGTGTCTCTTCAACACTTTTGCCGATTACCGGCATGTGTTCCAGGATATTGCTGGTCGTCTTACGCAAACTATCATAGGTCTGGCTCAGCCGGACTCTGGAGAAGTATTTCGCCATAGCCCCTACTGTCGCATCGATCGCCATTGAGTTATCGTTGAGCACGATTAACAGTTGCCTCTTAACCAGCCCGAGATTATTAAGCGCCTCGAAGGACGTGCCGTTGACAATACTGGCATCGCCGACCATCGCCACGATTTTATTCGTATCTCGTGTCTCGTGAATCGTATCTCGTTTGCTCTTTAACTGCTCGGCGAGAGCTAATCCGATCGCGGTGGCAATCGAAGTGCCCGCGTGCCCTACGGCAAACTGGTCATACTCGCTTTCCGCCGGATTGGGAAAACCGCTTATACCGTCAACATGCCTCAGACGGACGAATTTTTCTTTTCTTCCGGTGATAATCTTATGCGTATAGCACTGATGCCCGACATCCCAAACCAGCATATCTTTCTTAAAATCGAAGACGCAGTGCAGAGCCAGCGTCAATTCCACCACGCCCAGATTGCTTGCCAGATGCCCGCCGGTCTTACTGACCGAATCGAGAATAAACTGGCGTATTTCCTCCGCCAGCTCCTTCAGCTCAGGAACCGACAATCGCTTTACATCCGCAGGACTATTTATCTGCTCAAGAAACTTGCTCATCAAAGACTCTTTCAAACTCTCAAAGGAAATCCTAAGCACTAAATTCTAAACAAATTCAATCACTGAAATTCAAATGCTAAAAACCGTTTGAATCATTTGCTAATTTGAATTTTGATATTATTTAGGATTTAGGATTTAGATATTAGTATTTAACTATAGCAGGTTGTGTGTATAAAAGGAATGGTTTTTTATTTTTACTTTCTCTCTCGTATCTCCTATCTTGTCCAGAATACGTAAAAACCAATGCCGGGCAGTAATAATGTTAAGGATGCTAACAATGAATCGAATAAACCGACGGGATTTTCTAAAAATGATGGGTTTAAGCGCTGCCTCGATGGCTTTATCCGGATGTTCGATAACATCCGGGCAGTCTGTGCCGGAAATTTCCGGAAGCAGGCCCAACATTTTAATCGTGTTATGCGACGACCTGGGTTACGGGGATCTGAGCTGTTACGGTCACCCGCATATCAAGACTCCGAACCTGGACAAGCTCTCCGTCGAGGGCATGAGGCTGACCGATTGTTACGCAGCGGCTCCGGTCTGCTCACCGGCCCGGGCGGGAATGCTCACCGGCCGTACGCCCTACCGCTGCGGCATATATGACTGGATCCCCGCCAACAGTCCGATGCATCTGAGGAATAAGGAGCAGACGGTCGCCTCGCTTTTAAGAAACAGTGGTTATGCAACCTGCCACTCAGGCAAGTGGCATTGCAACGGCAAGTTCAATTCGCCCGAGCAGCCCCAGCCGGACGACCACGGTTTCGAGCACTGGTTCTCTACGCAAAACAACGCCGGCCCGTCACACCATAATCCGAAGAATTTCGTCCGTAACGGCCAGCGTGTAGGCCCATTAGAGGGATATTCTTCCGAGCTTATCGTACAGGAAGCCATCGACTGGCTTGGCACAAAATGGGATCGCGCAAAACCGTTCTGTCTTTTCGTGTGGTTTCACACTCCACATGAGCCGATTGCAACCGCGCCGGAATTCATGAAAATGTACGAGGGCAAAAATGAGGCCATCTATTACGGCAATGTTACACAGATGGACCACCAGTTCGGCCGGCTTATGAAAATGCTGGATGAGATGGAGCTACGAGACAAAACGTTCGTAATGTTCACCAGCGACAACGGCCCGGAAACGCTGAACCGTTATCGTGGTGCGAACCGCTCATTCGGCTCGCCGGGACAACTGCGAGGGATGAAGCTGCACATGTACGAAGGTGGAATTCGCGTGCCGGGAATTATCCGCTGGCCAGGAAGGACCAGGCCGGAGTCCGTATCTGAAGAGCCTGTCAACGGAACGGATATTCTGCCGAGCCTGTGTGAGATGGCCGGCGTCGAAGTCCCCGCCGACAGGCCTATCGACGGAACCAGCTTTCTGCCGATCTTACAAGGCGGCAAACTCAAACGCAAAGTGCCGCTGTACTGGCGATATAACGGCGCACTCAGTAAGCCCTTCACCGTAGCGATGCGACAAGGTGACTGGAAGATTCTTGCCGACAATGAAATGACGAAGTTTGAGCTGTACAACGTGCGAAAAGATCTTGCCGAGCAGCATAATCTTGCCGACAGCCAGACTCAGCGTCTTGAAGCAATGAAGAAGACTCTCGCTAAACTCCACGCAGAAATCGACGCCGAAGGGCCGCATTGGGATCAGGTTTGAGTTATGAGTCGTGAGTCTCGCATTTGGCAAGAATCACGGCGTATCCGCCGTCGTGGTCTAAGCCTTCGGCTTCCGGCAGCGTTAACTGCTGCGAAACGAGAGTGAAGTTTTTGTTTTCCTTCAGGAAGTCTTCGATGAGTTCGCTGTTTTCGGCCTTTTGAATGCTGCAGGTGCTGTAGCAGATTTTCCCGCCCGGCTTGACTAATCCTGAGGCGGACCTTAGCAACTCTGCCTGCAAGCCGGCCAGTTTTTCAATCGTTTCCGGACTAATACGATAGCGGGCCTCGACACGCCTGGCCAGCACACCTGTATTCGAGCACGGCACATCGAGCAAAACGCAATCAAATTGTTTCTCGTGAATCGTATCTTGTATCTCGTAACCCGATCGACGAGATACGAACGACGAACAACGATTCGGATAGGGTACGACATTAACGCTCTTAATACCAAGCCGAGCGATATTTTCTTTGACCATTTCGAGCCGTCTGCTGTCAATATCGGTCGCAATAATTGTTGCTTTACCCCGTGAGATAACGTCTTTGCCTATCTCACGGGGTGAATCGCCGGTGGTTTCGGCCAACTGTGTCGTCTTAGTACCGGGAGCCGCACAGAGATCGAGGATTTTCCAGCCTGACTGCGGATTCAGAAGCCTAACAGGCTTTGAGGCTGTGATATCCTGAACGGAGAAATGACCCTCGGAAAATCCTGGAAGCTGTGTTATATCGCGCGGGCTTTTTATTCGTATCATTTCTCCGTGAGGAGTCCCTGGGACCGCGTCAGCGACAATCTCAAAGCCAATCTCAGCGTCGGTCATTTTCTCCGTTAAAGCATCTATCGTAGTTTTGAGCGGGTTGGGCCTGATATAGAGTCCGGGCCTGCGGTTCGATGCAAGGCAAATGAAGCGGGTCGATTCTTCTCCGAATTCGGCAAGCCAGCCGGCAACGAGCCATTCGGGCAGCGAAAAAACCGTGCTTAAATACGCTGCCCGGCAAGTCTCCTTATCCGGCAAAAAAGAAGTATCGAATTGACAGCCGGTAGCAGGCGACTGCGGCAACGTACAACTGGCATCGCCTTGGGCCAATGAAATCTGCCGATTATTTATGTGCCTTGTGATCTGTCGCAGGACCGCATTTACAAAGCCGGATTGTTTAGCCCCGCCTGTGGTTTTGGCGCCGGCGACCGCTTCATTGACGATGGCATACTGCTCGGTCGAAGGACTGTAGATCAGCTCATAGGTTCCGATGCGGATGATATTGAGCAGCCTGCCCTGAATCCTTTCGACAGGCCGGCCGGAGAATGCTGATATTACCGTATCGATAGCCCTGTGATTTCTCAGCGTCCCAAAAACAAGGTCCGTCGCTCGCTGCCTCTGGTCGGTTTCGTGCAAAACCGCGTCCAATAACGGGCCGGCATAATTTTTCACAGGATCACACTGGTTCAGGACCTCGACTGCGATAGTACGCGCGGATTTGAGTTTTTGACCGGCCATATTCTACTTGTCTATCTTTACGAACAAATCGCCGGGCCGGGTTTTCCGGCCGTTGGCGAAATCTTTGAAATCCATCAATGCCGAGCCGGCCGGCTTGATTTTTTTAATGTTTAATGCGCCGGAACCGCAAACTACGTTTAGATTCTCATCAAGCGTTCCGGGCAGCAGTGCCGGTTTGCTAACCGCCTCGGCCTCTACCATAGCAATAGTGACTCGTATCGGCTTGCCTGTTTGCTGTGAAACGTAATTGGCCGAAGCGCCGGGCCACGGCCAAAATCCCCGGATTTTTCTCGCCAGGACCTCCGCCGGCTCGTCGAAGTCCAGAAAACCGTCGGATTTTTTCAGCTTTGGGGCGAGAGTTGCCATAGCATGGTCCTGTTCGATATAGACTGCTGTGCCGTCAGCGATCTTCTCGATGGTATCGAGTAGCAGAGGTGCCGCTATTTTTGCCAGCCTGTCATGCAATTGGCCGGCTGTTTCATCGGCTGCGATATCGATTTGCGATTGAGCCAAAATTTGACCTGCGTCCATTTTTTCTGACAGTGTAATTATACTGATACCGGTCGTGGTTTCGCCGTTAATTATCGCCCAGTTTATCGGTGCGGCTCCACGGTATTTCGGCAGCAAAGAGGCGTGGACGTTGATAGCCCCTTTCGGCGGCAGATTAGTCAATTCATTACCGATCTTCTGGCCAAACGCGATGACGACAATCAAATCCGGTTCATAGCCGGCTATCTTTTCGATGATCTCGTAAGTATTGACGTCATTTATCTCGATAAAAGGTATTGAATGCATATCTGCCCAGCGGGCGACTGGCGTCGGGTGTGGCTTTCTACCTCTACCGGCCGGATTGGGTGGCTGTGTGACGATAAATCGCAGATCATGCTCCGAGATGCTCAGGGCATCCAGGCATTCAAAGCCGAATTCACCACTGCCGAGATATACGATTTTCATTGCTCGCCCTGGACAAAAGTAGAAGACTTTTATTACTCGCGATGATCTTCCAGTTTTTTGAGTTGCTTTCTGTGTACGATTCTGGAGGTCTGACCCATACGATTGACGATTGTGATTCCCTCAATATGGTCGTACTCATGCTGCAGGGCCCTGGCGTAGAGCCCTTCGGCCTGGTCGGTGAATTCATTGCCGTCGAGGTCGGTCGCGGTCACTTCGCATTCCTTGTATCTTCGAATCTTCGTATAGATACCCGGCACCGAAAGGCACCCTTCGTCAATCC
>CAZHBL010000430.1:0-5137 GCA_964530105.1 uncultured Pirellulales bacterium
TAACGCCATAAGACGTTATTTTACAAATATTTATGAATTTTACAGAAGTGTTTGTTTTATGATTATATAGGAGACCGAATATGAAAAAGCTTGGTGCAGCAATTATAGGTTGCGGTTGGGTGGCCGAAGAATATGTGAAGGCCTTTCAAAAAGACGAACGCTCCGAAGTGAGGGCACTGGTCAGTCGAAATCCAGCAAACGCCGAACGGTATCGAGACCGGTACGGCCTGAAATGCGCGATCGAAACGGATGCTTCCAAGATGCTCAAGCGAGATGATGTGGACATCGTCGCAGTATGCACGCCGCATAATGCGCACACGCAATACGTGGTTGCCGCCGCAGAAGCGGGTAAGCACATCATTATTGAAAAACCTGTCGCATTGACGCCGGAAGATGTGCTCAAACAGTGCCAGGCGGTTCAAAAGAACAAGGTTAAAACGATAGTCAGTTTCGTGCTGCATTGGAATCCTCTGTTGATGACCATCGATAATCTCATCGAGCAGGGAGTATTCGGTAACATCTTCATGGTGGAAGTCGATTATCTACATCGGATTTGGGCATTGAAATGGTACGGCAGTCTTGAACAAAGCGGCACAGCACTCTTGACTGCCGGTTGCCACGCGGTTGATACCTTGCGGTGGTTCGCGCGAAGCGGTGTCGAGGAGGTTTCCGCCTATCAGACCAGGACTGACAATCCTGCGGAGTATCCCGGCACAATTTCTATCAACGTGAAGTTCAAGGATGGAAAAATCGGACGCAGCACCACAACCTTCGATGTGAAGATGCCCTATAGATTCAACATCGGAATCTACGGCACCGAGGGAACACTCCGCAACAATGAAATTTTTGCCCCAAAGCTTTTCCCAGGCCAAAATGATTTTATGAAAATTCCATGTATCCTGCCGGACAGCGGCGACGTTTCGCATCATCCTTTTCAGGGCGAAGTGTCTCATTTTCTCGATTGCATTATCAACGACCGAAGACCGTTTCCAGACCTCGATGACGCGGCGAAAACGCAGGCTGTGTGCTTTGCCGCCGACCGCTCTGCAGAATCCGGTAAACCTGTTTCTGTCGGCGAATTCGAAAACCTGTTGTGAATCCGACGCCTCGCGTAAGCTGATCGAGGTTGACTAAATTCTGTTTTCAGAGCCATTTCTTTCTTCTGAAGAACACCAGCATTATCGCCGCTACTACGATCATCACAATCCAGACCAGCGGATAAGCCCACCACAGCTTGAGTTCCGGCATGTTCTCGAAGTTCATTCCGTAGACCCCGGCGATAAACGTCAATGGAATGAATATTGTTGCAATAATCGTTAAGACTTTCATCACGGCGTTCATTTTATTGCTGATACTCGATAGATAAATGTCGAGCATTCCCGAAACCATGTCGCGAAAGCTCTCGACCGTATCTATCACCTGTATCGTGTGGTCGTAGACGTCTCGCAGGTAGATTCCGGTCGATTCCTGAATGAGCGCCGAATCGCTTCGCTGCAAGCCGCTGATTAATTCCCGCAAAGGCCAAACGGACCTGCGTAACGATATCATCTCCCTTTTCATAGAGTGGATTTGCTGTAATATGTTCTCCGTCGGTTCTGAAACAAGCTCTTCCTCCATCAACTCGATTTTTTCGCCGACTTTTTCCAGTATGGTAAAATAGTTGTCTACGATGGCGTCGACCAGAGAATAATAAAGGTAATCCGGCCCCATCTTCCGGATGCGGCCCTTGGCATTTCGGATGCGTTCCCGGATCGGGTCAAAGACATCCCCAACTCGCTCCTGGAACGAAATCACGTAGTTCTGGCCGAGAACGATGCTCAGTTGTTCGCTTTCAACCGCCTGCGTTTCGTTGTTGTAGGTGAGCATTCTGAGCACGATGAAGATATATTTTTCGAAATCCTCTATTTTCGGGCGTTGTTCCGTATGCAGGATATCTTCCAGCATCAGCGGGTGCAGGTCAAATTGGTTGCCGAGCTTCTCAATCGTTTCGATATCGTGAAGGCCGTCGATATTGATCCAGGTGACTGTCGGCGTGCTCTTGAATGGAAAGCATTCTTCGATCTTTGACACCTGTTTCTCGACCATATCCTTTTCGTCGTAGTCGAGGTAGGTAATTCGAATGGTTTCGGCCTTTTTCTCACCAATATACTCAAGCGTTCCGGGCGGCGTACCGGCTTTCCTGTAACGCCTCTTCTTAATCGACTTTGGCTGCTTTAATTTCCGTGTCATTTCCATCTCCTTAAACAAATTCCTGACAGGTTTTTTTGAATTTTTTATAAATTGCTTTGAACATCATTATGAAGCTCCTTTCTTCAGAAGACGAACATTGTGAGGATTTTATCAGAGAATCTCGTTCAAGCACAGATACTAAAGTGTGTATTTTTCTTGCCGGCTTCTGTTTTTTCTGCTGAGCCTTCGATTTGTCGCTCGCGCGGGATAGCATGGATCTCCGTCAAATTATGAAATAATGCAGTGGCATTCACAAGCCGGGCCTTGCCGTTAGCCGTTGCCCTTTGGTCGGCTACCGCTGTGAATGAACCTTAAAAAATATTCGAGAAGTAGTAAAAAAAGTAAAGCTTCATAAGCAATCGTCCGATAATTATATAGACGATAGTGTAAGAAAAACAGTATTTGACCATTCTATTGAGGAGACCTGCCCTAAAACCGGCTTGATTGAGCTATGAAAAATAGACAATATCAATTGAATACATTTAAATGCCGCTGTCCAAAATGCAAATCGATTCAATATCTTCAGTATTTACTCATATCCACGGCTGTACAATGCACAAAGTGTAGTGCCCGGTTTATCCCGGTACCTTCGGAATCCAATGGTAAAACCGTCCGGCCGGCGGTCGACAAGAAAGTCCGGGTGCTCAGTAATAAAAGCGACGAAAATACCGGCAGTAGGGCGGATACTTTACAGTATTCTGAGGCCCCGATATTAATTAATCGAGTAAAGCAACGAAGGACATGGCCTAAAATAGCAGCAGCCGTCGTGCTGTTGGCGGCAGCCATGACAATCATTGCCGGTTTCGGATATATACACATAATCAACGGCTCATGCCTTTCTGTTCCACACGTTGTTCTTAAAGGTTCTTTCGGATATAGCGAGACTTTTGTAAACATAGATAAAATCACCGGCATGCCCTGGGTTTTCGCTAAATTAAAGTACCCGATCGGGTGCAAAGTACTCCAGGACGGCGGGTATATCGAATCGGATGAAGCTTTTGGCCGAAGGATCAAGGCCAATTACGAAAGTAAAACTTTAGCCAAATCATTCGACCAGCCCTGAACATTACGAAGCAAGATTCCACAATGAACTGTCAATTCATGCCATAAAAACCGAAACCCTGCTTTTAAATGAGTCATCGCAAGCACATCATGTTGACTCGGCCGTATATTTGAGTTAGAATACGGAAGTTTGAATCGCAATCTTATTTTTGCGAGGAAGGTAACAAGCTGATATTCAGGATTCGCTTGGATACAGGATTATAGATTTGGATGGATAATCGAGGAAATACGTTATGGGTTCCTTGTTCGAATACACATCGCAGCTCAGCGGAGGTATTTCACGAACCGTTCGAATAGTTTTCCTGGCGGCCTGTATCATATTTATGGCCGGCCCCGGCCGCTCTGCATTTGCCGCGGAAATTGACGACGCACATGAACTGTTTAAAACCGGCAAATATTCGGAATGTCTTGAGGCTTCGCGGAAGGCCATTGATAATGGAGCTTATTCGGCCGAATGGCGGGTTCTGATGATTAAATCGCAGATGGAACTCGGTCAATATGACAAGGCTGCGGATGATATGGATATCGTCTTGTTGCATTATCCTGTGAGCATGCGTTTGCTGGAGCTTGCTCATACGGTTTATCTCCATAATAACCAGCCCGACCGGGCCGAAGATACAATCAACAGGCTTGTTCGTGTGGGTACGAGTCGTGATCTGAGATTTATGAGTCCGGAGGATTTGGTCGCCTTAGGCAAGTCGCTGCTTCAGCTCGGAGAAGAACCACGGCTCGTTCTGGAAGAGCTGTTCACCCGTGCGATTAAGAACGATCCGAACTGCCTCGATGCTTATTTGGCCGCCGGTGATTTGGCGCTTGCCAAGCAGGATTACGAGCTGGCCGCCGACCAATATCGCAGCGCACTGAAACGATTCGGGAATGATCCGGATGCTCACTTCGGATTAGCCAGAGCGTTTTATCAAAGCGATCGAAAGCAGATGATCCAATCGTTAGATGCCGCTCTTTTTATTAATCCCAATCACGTGCCTTCATTGCTGCTGCTGGCCGAGCATCAAATCGATTGTGAAGATTACGCCGGAGCGGGCAAGCTCCTTGACCGGGCGATTTCCGTTAATCCCTGGCATCCGGAGATCTGGGCATACCGGGCCGTGCTGGCTCATCTGGCAAACGATTCAAAAGCCAGCAAGAACGATCGCGAAAAAGCGTTGAAATTCTGGCCGACTAATCCGAACGTTGATTATCTTATCGGCAGGAAATTGTCCCAGAAATATCGCTTCGCCGACGGGGCGGCTTTTCAGCGTCAGGCTTTAAAGTATGATCAGAATTATCTGCCGGCGAAAATTCAATTAGCGCAGGACCTGCTTCGCCTCAGCGACGAACAGGAGGGCTGGAAGCTGGCCGACGAGGTGCACACAGGCGATGCGTATAATATCGAGGCCTACAATCTGGGTAACCTGCACGACCACTTGTCTAAGTTCGCAACGCTCCGTGCCGAGGGATTTGTCGTTCGCATGGATAAACACGAGGCGGATGTGTACGGCGATATGGTGATAGACCTTTTACAGGAGGCCAGGTCAAGCTTGTGCAAAAAATACGGGGCACTATTAGACAAGCCGTGTGTTGTGGAGCTTTTTCCGAATCAGCAGGATTTTGCAGTACGCACATTCGGGATGCCGGGTGGCGACGGCTACCTCGGCGTGTGCTTCGGAAATGTAATCACGGCCAACAGCCCCAAAGCCCAGAGACCCTCCAACTGGAAAGCGATGTTATGGCACGAGTTCTGCCACGTCGTGACATTGAACCTGACGCATAACAAGATGCCCCGCTGGCTTAGCGAAGGGATATCGGTCTATGAGGAATCGCAGCGTGACCCGACGTGGGGCCAGCA
>CAZHBL010000431.1:0-5108 GCA_964530105.1 uncultured Pirellulales bacterium
ACTGGCCGCCGGTGGTTTGGTGGCAGTGGATGGCTATGCAATTTGTGCCGATTTTCAAAGCGTTCTGTGCCTTTTCATCCAAGGTCGCTCGGACATAGCTCGACGTGTAGCCTTCCAGTTTTGCCACAAGCTGGCCGTTAATGTAGACCTCGGCATTTTCATCGTGATGGAGCGAAAGCTGCGGCCGGCTGAGTTTAGTATCGTCCAGCTCAAACGTTTGCCGCACCCAGATGTCCGATGTTTTCCACTCGGTGCGCACAATCGTGCCGGGCGTTCCTTTTGTGCCGAAACCGCCCTGACCCGTCTGCCAATCCGAATCGTCGAAATCGGCCTGCTGCCAACCCTCAGATGGTTGGCTCATCGTATAGCGCCAGATCTGAGGCTTTTCCTGCGAGGTCGGGACAATCGTCCTGAGGATTGGCGCCGGCAGATACAAGCGCTTATTGGCCGCGGCAGCCTTTTTCGCGTCCATCTTAATCATCTCTCGGTCGTAGGTCATCCACCCGTTGCACTCGATTTCCACGTCGGTCGTCTGCGTATAGACTGCCGCACACAAGCCGTCGCCGATTAGCGAGCGCAGGTTATCAATCAGCGCCACGTACGCATCGGTCAGCTCCTCGCGAGTCTCAAAGCTGCGGTAGCCCCAGTTCTTTTCATCTTGCCATGTATGGCCTTTGACCGGCAGGCCGAGCCCGCCAAACTCACCGAGCACCACGGCACGGTTTTCCTCGGTCGGCGGGGCCGCCGGGCCGGGATAGCTGTGGATATCATGTACGTCGCCGACGCCGCGATCGGTCCAGCCGCTGGCGTTATTCACCAGCCGGGTCGGGTCAAGCTTCTTTATCATATCGACAATCCGCGGCGTGTCCCACTGTCCCCAACCCTCGTTGTAAGGAACCCACATGATTATGCTCGGATGATTATAAAAGGTAGTAATCATCGCCTTTAGCTCCGCCTCGAACTGCCGGGCGGATTCAGGCGAACGTTCGATGTCCTGGTCTCTGCCGCCGATATACTTGTCGCCGCTTGGCATATCCTGCCAGACCATCAGCCCCAATTTATCGCACCAGTAGTACAACCGGTCGGGCTCGATTTTAACGTGCTTGCGGAGCATATTGCAGCCCAATTTTTTCAGGACCTCGATATCATAGCGCAGGGCGACATCCGACGGGGCGGCGTACAGCCCATCGGGCCACCAGCCCTGGTCCAGCGGCCCGAACTGGAACAGCGACTCATTGTTGAGGAACAGGCGATTGACGCCTTTTTTGTCTTTTCTGACTTCGATCTTCCTCATGCCGAAGTAGCTGCTCACCGCATCGACCTTTTTTCCTTTAACGTCCTTAAGTGTCACTTTCAGGTCGTACAGAAACGGCGAATCAGGCGACCAGAGCTTTGGCTTTTTGATGTTTAAGACAATTTCTTCACCGGCGTTACCTTTATTTTTGGCTTTCGAGAACCACCCATCCTTGGCCTCGACTTCCACGCTGTAACCGGCCGGATCTGGACATGCGGCAGTGATGCGCACCGACTTGCTGTCAATATCAGGAACGATCTTGATAGACTTGATGTACGCCTCGGGTACCGGTTCCAGCCAGGCGGTCTGCCAGATTCCCGTCACCGCGGTGTACCAGATTCCTCCTGGTTTGCTGACCTGCTTGCCCCGCGGCTGGGTGCCGGCGTTAGTCGGGTCCCATACACTAACGACAATCTCCTGCTCTGAGGTTTCCTTCAGCACATTGGTGATATCGAAGGAGAAGGGGTCGTATCCGCCTTGGTGCGTTCCGACCTGCGTGCCATTGATCCATACTGTTGCATCCCAGTCCACCGCTCCGAAGTGCAGAAGCACACATCGACCCTTCCACGTCCGTGGGATGCGAAATATCTGCCGATACCACAGACGATTCTCCTCGCCGACCGGCTTCATCACGCCCGACAAAGCCGACTCGATCGGAAAAGGCACGAGAATTTGTCCATCGAACGTATCCGGCTGCTGCTGGTTCCTGTGTACTATGGCGTAATCCCACAGCCCATTAAGGTTCTGCCAGCTCTTGCGAACCATCTGGGGTCGCGGGTATTCACGGTGGGCGTTTTTCGGTGAGACCCGTCTGGCCCATCGTGTCATCAGCGGGCCATTGGCCGGCTGCCATTTTGCGTGTGTGGATGAGCAGAGAAATAATATCGTACACAGCGAGAGCGAGAACCACTTAATTTTTTTAAAAGACCATTTTTCGATGTGATTTGAGTCCATTTCTTAAATTCCCTTTCAAATAGCTGAAACTCAGTGAACAATTGGTTCACTACAGCCTGACCACGCTTGAAAATCTGTACGTAGGTTATCTGTATTTGAAAGATTTTGCAATTATATTTGGCTGGACAACCAGCGATTTCCTGTCTTGATCCGACGACCAGGTTCAGATACACGCTCTATCGGAAAAGTTGGCGCAATACAGAATCTCAGTCAACGACTTCCACCTGCGATAGGCCCGGGAACATCATATTATAAATAAGTATTGCGTCACCGTTATGCATGCGGATGCATCCCTGAGAGTCCGCGGAGCCGATTTGTTCCGGTTCCTTTGTACCGTGGATGGCGAAGCCCGTCCTGTTTTTGGCCTCTCCGGAGAGACCCTCCAGCGCGATCCATCTCGAACCTAAAGGATAATCCGGATCTTCGGGATGATATGTTTTACCGTCTACGGGATTCGTCCAGATAGGTTTTTCAAGCTTGCCGTCGGTTTTAACTCGCCAGAGCCCTGTTGGTGTTTCCATGCCGGGCTTGCCCAGACCAACTCGAAAACTTCGAACGAAAGTATTTTGAAGATAGAGATCCATCGTAAAAGTTGAACGATAGACCTTCGCGTTGAATGGGCCTTTAACGATTTTTATTGGCAGTCCCGCCTGTAATGATTCCGGGCGACTAATGCGGTTAATCGTCATAAGAATCTCGTACGGCACCTTGTATTTATCGCCGATGTCTGTAAGCAGGTCGCCGGACCTGACCTGATAACTCTCACAAAGCGGATCGTCAGGCAGGACGGTTCTACTAAACAGCCATTGATTGGATAGCTCGGAGAGCTGGTTTTTAACGGATGAACGCTGCTGGGGGCTCATAGGCATTCGAAGCGCCTGGTTCAACTTGTCACGTGCTTCAGTAATTTTGTCGGGCTTTTCGCTTAGCAGTGACGTAGCTTCTGCGATTAGCGCAGCGGCTTCCGGATTAGGCTCAATGCTTTGTCCGGGAGTAGGTTCCGGTGTAATTTTCGGCAATTCCGGTACTTTCTCCACCTCCACCGGCGGTACAAATGCAGCCGTTTGACTAACCTCGGGTTCTTTTGTAATCGCTGGTTCCTTTGTGGCCACGGGTTCTTTTGTAACCACGGGTTCTTTGGTCATCTCGGGTTCAGAAGGCACAATGGTATCGACATTCGTAGCGCCTTGAATGCCTGTATCAATAATTTTGGCTTCATTTTTACCGAAGGGACCGTAATAAAAAGCAATTACTACACCAATAACGAGCACGGCAAGAAGGATAGTATACGTCCTGTTTCGAGTTCTTCGCCCGGCTCGCGGGCCAAAAGGATGACGAGCCATCTTAATCTCCTTTCTGGATATCGAAATATATTATTTCTTCGTCTGTTACTAAAATTTCCACCGGCTCATCGAGTTCTGTAACCGGTATAGAGTCAATGAGCTGCTCTGCGAATCCGAATCCGCACCTGGCAGCTTTAAGTTCTTCGTTAGCGAAAAACCTGTCGTAGTAGGAACCGCCCCGGCCGAGCCGGTTGCCCTTTTTGTCGAATCCTAAAGCCGGCGTAACAACCAGATCAATCTCTCCGAACGGGACCGGCATACCCGCAATCGGATTCCGCAATCCGGAAGCGCCTGTCGAAAAACCTGTTTCCAGCGAATTTATCCGGACCGGTATCATATGCCTTTGCTGCCAGGAAATCTTTGGTACGGCAACAGTTTTGCCAAGCTGCCAGGCGTGAAGTATGGCCTCGGAAGTGTCCACTTCGTGCGGAAGGGACAGGAACATCATTACCGTTGATGCGGCTTGAAATTGATCCGTCGAGGCCAAATTCTGACATGCTTTCCGGCTTCTTTCATTCCTCTGCTCCGAGGGTATAGCGAGCAGGCAATCCATTAACTTGCGGCGCAACTCAGCCTTATCCATATCACCTATCCTTATCTGCTTCACTGTTTTCGGCAGATTTGCTATTTTGTATCAAGGTTTGCAGCTTTTGTAAATAATGCTTCATATTTTTTTCGTAACCACGCTCTGTCGGCGTATAATATACCTTCTTAATTGCCGCCGGCAGATATTCCTGCGGCACGAAGCCATTCTTAAAATTATGTGGATATTTGTAATCAACTCCAAAACCGGCTTTTTTCGCAGCCGGATAATGACTATCTTTCAAATATACCGGCACGCGTTCGGTCGGCTGCTCTTTCACATTGGCCATCGCCTGCCAAATAGCAGAAGCTGAAGCGTTCGACTTCGGGGCGCAGGCGATATATATCGCTGCCTGCGCCAGCGCCAACTGGGCTTCCGGCAGACCCACAAACTCGGATATCTGAACGGCAGCGGCAGCTAAAACTGTCGCCATCGGGTCGGCATTTCCCACGTCTTCAGCGGCACAAACCACTATCCTGCGGGCAATAAAACGCGTATCCTCACCGCCCGATAACATCCGAGCGAGCCAATAAACGGTGGCATCGGGATCGGAACCGCGCATGCTCTTCTGCAGGGCGCTCGCTAAATCGTAGTGCGTATCGCCCGTGCCGTCATAATCAATCGTTTTCTGTTGTATCGACTCCTTTGCAACGTCGAGATTAAATTTTATTTTTGTCCGCGTTGTTTCTACACGTCTTTCATCGCGTTTTGTCGGGCCCCCGGGCCTTCGGGCGGCCTGTGATAAGACGCCCACCTCAAGGGCTGTCAGGGCCTTTCTGGCATCGCCGTCGCATATTCCTGCAAGAAATTTCAACGCCTTATCTTCCGCCTCGATATCGAATTTGCCGAGTCCCCGTTCGGTGTCGGTAATGGCGGCCATCAGCAATTGCAGAACATCCTCCTGGCCGAGCGGCTCGAAACGAAAGACCGTACT
>CAZHBL010000432.1:0-5098 GCA_964530105.1 uncultured Pirellulales bacterium
ACCCTCGCTATAATCGAGCCGGGGCCGGTAAGCATCTTGTAGGCAAAGTGGAACTCGTCGGACTGGCCTGTGATATCTGTGCCAGAAGCGGTTATCGTGTAGGTGCCGACCGGTCCTTCCACGAAGCTGCCGACATTCGCTGGATAACCTCTGAACCAGATCGACAATTCTGCAACACCTTCCTCGGTCCAGTCACGCTGGTCTGTTAAAGTATGCTCCACCTCTGAATAGAAGGCATAGCCCTGCTTGTTGTTGTCGTATGCAAGCGGCATCGACTGACTACCGCCGTGGACGATAATCTCCTCGGTATAAGATGATGTAGTTTCATCGCCTACTGCTGAGCCGCTTCCGTTGCCGGCGAGATATCCAGGTGTACCGGGTGTGCCGGCGCCAAGTCCATCATGCCAGGAGAACCATATCTGGTTATCGCCGGTATTGTAGTCCTCAAAGTCATCCACCACAAGGAAATTGCCAGTCGTAAAGCTCCAGACTTCGCCGACCCACGGACTATCAGGATTGACGCTATTAACCTCATCGACACGCCAGTAGTAGATGGTCTCCATCTTAAGTTTTTCAGGCTCATAGCTCTCCGAACCAAGGTCACTGGTACCTGTGTACTCAGGTGAGCCTATGCCGGCATTGAGCACAGCCTCTTTGTCGGTTCCGAGGTACAACTCATGCGAAGTAGCATCTTTTCCAGCTTTCCAGCGAAGAACAGGATCGATCCTAACTTCAATTCTACCATCGCTGGGACTCGGACCAAAGGCATTTACCGGTTCGTACGGCGAGAGATAACTACCTTGAATAACCTCCCGGCTCCGGATGCCGGCACCTTGCCAAGCCACCCGGCAGTGATCCCAATCGGTGCTTTCCTTCCACACCGCCTCAATGTAGTACTTTTCGCCACCGATCAGCGGGATAGGTTCGGACCATCGAACAAAAGCGTCGTATTGTCCCCAGGTAGGTTCTGAAGCGAGTAGAACAATATTGATAGGATCATCATCGGTGCTCAACCACAATTCGCCCTGGTCAGCACTCGTGAAATAGAACGTATAGTCGCCGGTCAGCGGCACATAGAGCCAACCATAAATTCGGGCGCCGTAGTTATCTCCAATGGTGTCAGCGGTACCGAATTCGGTCAATACATCGCTCCAGTTTGGATTGTCCGGATATCTTGAGTCATCTCTAAGAAGATCCAAAGTGGCACCGGAAATATTCTCCCACATATCCATAACGATCGTACCCAGGCCTTCAAGAGTAGTAGTAAAGCTCCAGATATCGCCCACATTTGTATTCGCGCCGTCGGACTCATCAACTCGCCAATAATAGGTTTTATCAAGCTCCAGAAGTCCGGGAGCATAATTCGGATCTTCTATAACACCTTTGTCTGTACCGCCCGTTCCGGCTTGAACGTCTTCGAGATTATCGCCGAAATACATCTGATGCCGGATCGAACCTGCTCCGGCGGTCCACATTAGCGTTATGTTTGGATCAACAAATCTGGAGCCATTGACGGGAATAGGATTAAAGGCAGTCTTTGTGGGAACCGTAAAGCTCCAGACATCACCTTTCCAGGGACTATCCGGATGCAGGTCATTGACTTCATCGATTCGCCAATAGTACGTTGTGCCCGGAACGAGGCCGTCTGGATAGTTAAATCCGAAAAAGCCGGCAATCAAATATGTATCTGCCTGATTACCACGGTATGTGTCTCCGGTGCCACCGTTTACTTCGTTAAAATTCTCGCCCAAATACACATCGTGCGAGACGGCATAAGCTCCCGGTAACCATTCAAGTCTCACCCATGTATCAGGATGCAGATCACCATCAGCCGGAACGGGACGTCTTGCTTTTGTTAATGGAGTCAGCGAAGAGACTACCATGGCATTGATAAAACCAAAGGGATTATTTGCTCCTGATTGTTCGGTTGTATTTTCATTCGGACCACATTCCAAGATAATTGTACCGGTACCATCTGACTGAGCTGTACCGGTAAAGCCATAATCATCCGCACCCGTTGGCGGTACTACAGCGCTGAAGCCGGCTGTCAAACAAAATTCCCCGTTGGCTGTCCAGTCC
This sequence comes from uncultured Pirellulales bacterium, assembly GCA_964530105.1. GTDB lineage: Bacteria > Planctomycetota > Phycisphaerae > Sedimentisphaerales > Anaerobacaceae > JAFGPJ01. Next base: position 2,080 of record CAZHBL010000432.1, read on the forward strand.
GCTATTCGATCGCCCCCTGCAGTACTGCTTGTATCATACGCATAAATAGTAATTTCATAGGATTTATTAGCCTCCAGCCCTGACAGTGTAATCGTCATCCCACCCGGACGCGAAAAGATGAAATCGCGATAGATCTGTTCGTACTCTATTCCGACAGGTGCGCCACGTCGGCGGGAATCAAGAGTACCGCTAAGTTCAATTTTAATACCTTCTACTTCTGAGCCGCTATCTGTGATAGTAAAAGAAGTAAAACCGGATTCGGTCTCAGCAGCAATATTATTATTGTTGATATCCAGCTGAAGGATGGGAATGCCGGCATTTGCCGTCCATCCAGTCAGCACACTGAAGACCATGGCTAAAAGTAAAATAGGTAATAATTCTGCAAAGTTCTTTCTCATTGTTCTTTCTCCTAAAATCTTAGTAACTATACTACGAGAAACAAAACAGTCATAATGAGTCTTTTTCTCACACATGATAATCCTCCTTCAAATAAGTACAGATAAAGCGATTAAAATGCTTTTCAATTACGCGATATTCTATTTATCTTCAGGCGGGACAATGATTTGTGATTTTACATCACCTCCTTTTCTCAAAAGCCTAAAATAAACCGCTTATTGAAAAGTCAAAGCCAAAACAAGCGAAAGAAATTTATGCTGCTGGAAGACTGAAAATCCACAGATTCCAGCAATTCTAATTTATACCAGATTAACACCCTTTCATCAAGAAAAATCTCTGGATTGAGCATTGGTCATCTTTAGAGCTGGATTTTTGTTTTGACGCTGCTGCCGCTTACGGTTATTTTGTTGCCTGAAAGACGATGCTTGCCATAGAAATTGTTTATTTGAAAAGCGATGAAAGCCACAAAATAATGATTATACAAGCAAGTTTGAGGGCTTTTTGACCGAAGATTTCTTCAGTTTTGACGGGGATGACTAAATATGTGGTATGCCGTCTACATTACCAGTGTGGTTATAATCGGAGTGCTGGCTTTCTTTATAGGCAGGAAGCTGGCCTGCGCGGCACCGACCGAATCGAAGACAAGCACGTTTCTTATCAAATCCATCCAGGCAATAGCGGAATTGGCGGTTCTGGAGTATATCACCGAAGGTGTTGCCGAGATCAAGCAAAAGAAGACCAGCCTGATAACCGTTCGCTGGAAAAGAGGATTGCTTAGATATACAGCCAAACTAAAGCTCGGCTTTGACCTGGACAAGCTGGATTATACAATTGATGATTCGCAGCATCTAATTCGAATAGCGCTGCCTTGCCCGAGAATCCTGAGCTGCGAAATTTACAACCGGAAGTTTTATAAACTGCCTCTGGAGAAGGCGGAAAATGTCCCCTGGAAGTATGACATCATAGAAGATTTCAGCTCCGATGAAGTGCTTGCTCTTGACGATGAAGCCCGGAACAACGCTCTTAAAAATGTGAATGAATTTTACGTCCTGGACCTTCTTCAGGACAAAACCAAGCTTGCCTTCAAGAAGATTTTTTCGCTTTCGTATCCGGAATACTCTACGGATATATCAATTATGGCCGAATCCACTTCCCAAATAGCCGGCGAGCTTCCCGCAGGACCGGCCTCTGAAGATTAAGGATTCCAATTCCGGCAAATAGTGAAACGCTTAGGTTAAACTCCTGGATATAGCAATCCTTCGTTCCTTGATTTAACACTTTATTTTGTGACGGATATGCGTATAATGCCTCTATGCTGGAAAAAGGACTCGTGCAGATTTATACAGGAGACGGCAAGGGCAAAACGACCGCTGCGTTCGGCTCGGCACTTCGTGCCGCCGGTCAGGGCAACAAGGTGTTGATCTATCAATTCTTAAAGCCCGCGACCCTCGATATCGGGGAGCGTTTCGCAATTCAGTTGGGGGCTGTGAGAATCAGAGTCGAAACGCTCGATGTGCCCTGGGATATGTCAGGGTCTTTAGAGGACGAAACAACCGTAACCAGGATTCAGGCCGCAATCAGCGATGCCCTTAAAAGACTTACGCAGACGGCGGAAAAAAGATTTTACGATGTGCTGATACTTGATGAGATCATATTTTGCCTTTCGGAAGGCCTGGCTAAATTTGAAGATGTCAAAAATCTCATAGATAAGAGAGATTCGGCGGTGGAAATAATTTTGACCGGCCGGGGCGCAACCGCTGAACTGATGGAATTGGCGGATTTGGTGACGGAAATGAAAAATATCAAGCATCCGTTCGATAAGGGTCAACTGGCAAGACGGGGAATTGAGTATTAATATTGAAAGCATAACGATGAACTTATAAGGAACCTTTGCGATGAGTCAAAAAGTTGCTGCGATTATTTGTGCTGCCGGGGCCAGCAGCCGGTTCGGGGGAAAAAGAAAAAAGGCATTTGTCGATGTCGCCGGCAGGGCGGTTTTCTTGCGCAGTGCAGAGCTTTTCTCAAATCGTGACGATGTGAAACAGGTTCTGTTAGGTATTGCTTCCGAGGATGAAGAGCTTGTAAGCGTAAAATGGGGCCCTAACCTGAAGTTCTTTGATGTATCAATCTTCATAGGTGGTGACGAGCGTTTCGATACTGTCAATAAAGGAATCGAGCTTATCAGGGACGATATCGATCTTATCGCAGTTCACGATGCCTGCCGGTGCTGTGTGACGGAAGAAATCATAGACTCCACTATCGCTGCCGCTGCCAGGAGTGGAGCAGCGATACCTGCCTGTCCGGTTACGGCAACGATTAAACAGGCGAAGGATAATATTATAGTGCAAACCGTCGACAGAACCGGTCTTTATGAAGCTCAGACGCCGCAGATATTTTCGGCTTCCCTGCTTAAAAAGGCATATAAAAACCTCGAAAATCTCGACAAGAGCAAAATCAGCGATGATTCGCAATTAGTCGAAGCGTTGGGCCACAAGGTAACAATTGTCGAAACGGACTCTTCGAATATTAAAGTTACCCGCCAAAGTGATATTGCAGTTGCCGAAGCCATCCTGAAGTCCCGGCCGAAACTCACGCCGAAAGGTCCCATCGGCCCCTATATTGA
>CAZHBL010000433.1:0-5081 GCA_964530105.1 uncultured Pirellulales bacterium
TCCAATCTTCTCTGGGCGGCGTTCGGGATTAACCGCCCGAATGGACCATCTGCCGGCAAGACAGGAAGAACCGCAGCGTCGGCCAGCAATTCACAGGAAATCGACCTTTACGTTGCGCTGCCCGAAGGAGTTTATCTTTATGAAGCGGCCGGTCACCGTTTGATACCCGTTGTGGCCGGTGACTTTCGCCGAAGATCCGGCCGGCGCGCCGCCGCCAACGCCCCGGTGAATATCTTCTTCGTCGTCGATCTCGCAAAATACGCTAATGCGCCATTCCAGGAGCCGGGCTTGAAGAATACCGATGTGCAGAAGTCATATTATTATGTCGCCACGGGTCTTATCGCTTCGAACGTGTATCTTTTCGCCGCCTCGCAGGGCCTTGCCGCTCATTTCCATAATTGCGACAAAAGTAACACGCCCAAAGAGTTCAAGCTCAGACCTGACCAGTACGTGCTCTTCTCCCAGACGGTAGGTTATCCGGCGAGCTAAGCGACCCGGATACTTTGGATTGTGAAGTGTAATTTCAGGAATAACGAGAATGTTGAATAAACTGACTCGCCGGGGATTTTTAAGCAAATCCCTAACTGCGTCGATATTTGCCGCATCGACCAAAGCCCTGTCGGCGGCAGCAAAATCATCAGCCGGAAATCTGCCAATATGCAAAATTGGAAACGTTGCTGTCAGCAGGCTGATAATCGGCGGCAATCCCATCAGCGGGAATGCTCACAGCAGAGATTTGCCGTACGTATCTTCTTTAATGAGGCGTTATTTCACTGATGAAAAGTGCATTGAGACTCTGCATATTTGCGAGCAGTGCGGCATAAATACCGCCCAGTTTCGAACCGACAGTCACATTGTCAGAATAATGGACAAATATTGGAAGCAGGGCGGCAGGATGCAATGGATAGCCCAAATCAAGCCGCGAAAGCCGGATATCAGCGATATAATGAACGACATAAGAATGGCCTTCGATAACGGGGCGATAGGGGGCTATTTGCAGGGCCAGGTTGCGGATGGACTTGTACAAAGAGGCCGCATCGACCTTGTGCAAAAAGGATTTGAGGATATTAAAGCAAATGGAACCATCGCCGGCGTCGGAGGCCACTCACTCGATGTTATCATCGCATGTGAAAAAGCAGGATTGAAGCCGGATTTTTATATGAAAACTTTGCATCGCGCTGATTACTGGTCTGCGAATAGACAGCCACCGAAAGACAATATCTGGTCCGTTACCCCTGAAAAGACAATCGAGTTTATGAAAAAGGTCAGCAGATCCTGGATAGCATTCAAGGTTTTGGCCGCTGGCGCAATTCATCCCCGGCAAGGATTCAAATATGCCTTCGAAAACGGCGCGGATTTCATCTGCGTCGGAATGTTCGACTTCCAGGTCAGAGAGAATGTTATCATCGCAAAAGAAATACTAAACAAAATGGGCCAATACAAAGAATAGATAATTCGATTTTCTATGCTAAATTATGTTTGTTAAGGCTCTATTTGGACAGAGCCGCGATTTCATCTACGCATAGGGCCTTGTTGTAAATGCGGACATCATCGATTAGGCCGGAGAAGTATGTTCCGGATTCCATGCCTTTGCCACAACCGATATAAAGACCGTTGTTCGAGCTTGCCAGACCATTCTGTGTGTCTTCAGCCACAACGACACCATCAACGAAAAGCGTCCTGTGTGTACCATCCCACACAAAACCTATTCGGTGCCATTCCCCGTTGGTAATCATGGTTTCCGATACGAGTGGCGGTGAAGGTGACCGTCCGGCAGTAGGTATTAACTCTGTCATCAAGTTACCCGCGGTATTCGCCCTTAGCCAGTTGGCTGCGCCCTGTTGCGACACAACGACCTGACCTGGTGCACATCCATTGATCCAGGCGACAATGCTGAAGGGACCATCAGCCGGATTAAGAATCGGATTGATGATGGCACAGCCACTAATACCATCTAACTGAATCGCACCATCTTTTTGCCCACCGCTTGGTTGCCACGTAGCACCGCCAATTACTATGGCATTATTCTCACCAACACTATCAGAAGCATACATACCCTCTGTTTCATCCATTGGCCAGTGCGCGACCAGGGTAGGATCGTCCACCTCCTCAAAAAAATGCTCAGCAAGAACAATAAGGTCTTGAACATCCACGATGCCGTCACCCGAAGGCGACGGGGCAACATCAAAGTCAGGATAATCCTGACCCCAGTGCTCGACTAACATAACCATATCTTCGGCGTCGACCTTCTGATCGCTGTTGAAGTCGCAGAATAAACCAACTAAATCAACACTCCAGAGGTTACCCGATATGACAGAATTATCTTGAGAAATGCCGGTTGTTACCATCTGGCTGCTGAAGCCATATCCTCTCAATGCTGCGTTTATAGTATAAGCGGTATTGGATTCCAGGCAATCAAAAGCATATATTCCTTTGTCGTCTGTTTCAGTCTCAGCGATAAACTCGCCGTTCGATGTCACATATATGACAACATAAGCTATCGGTTGGACATTATGGTCGAGGACTCGGCCACTTATGATCTCACCATCGCCGGCTGGTAGAGTCTGGACATTGTATACACAACTGCAGACAGGACCGTAGTCAAAATGGTCTAAGGGTGAGATAAGGTTCGTACTTAATTCGTACCAAATGTCATCAATACCGAGAACTCCCATATTAAGATGGTGATAGAGCACTGAATCGTTGTATCCGTATCCATCGCATACAAAAGCGTGCTTTTTGGTACTCAGAATAACGGGCTTTCTGGCGTCAAGATTAGGATTGATCATGCCTGTCAAACCTTCTCCTATAGGAGACTCGCCGGCATACCCGTGAACTGCGTTACCATACAGAAAAGTTATAGTTATTGCTTGTTTGATAGGATCGCATGTACATCCAGCCCAACCTGACGCATCCGCGTTGTATCTCTGGTTCATAGAGACACCCGCATCGTAGCATAGCGCTCCGATTGCCTGTCGTTGTACTTCTGTTGAATCGCAATTTGGCTCGTATGGTATCGAATCCCAGTTATATGGCCCACCAGAACCATCGCCACCACGAGTAGAGGCCACTTGAGTTCCACCGACTCTGATTGTGAATTCGTGTACGCCTATTCCAGTCGTGGGATATTCATAGTATCGCATTAATTGCGCCAAAGCAGTGGCAGGACAACCACATGGGTAGTTGTAAGGTGTATAGTAGTTATAGCAAGGTAGCGGACAATCCCCGCCTACTGTTCCTCCGCTCCACTCACTTATTGTTCGTTGACCCCATTTGCTTTTCACAAGGGGGGCCACGCGAACATCAGAGATTGAGTTGACGCCCACGCTCATCAAAACGATCGAGTTCTTATCTTTTGGAGTGTTAGCCGTCTGTATGAAGTTTCTCCACTTTCTTTGGCTCTCAGAAGTTAATGGTTGGTTATCCACACTCCGTAGTTCATAAGTACCCCGAACGGCTGCAATTCGATCAGTCAGGTCTTTGGTCACCAACGCGCCAAGCGGATTTTCTGGTGAAGGATCAAAGCTGTTACCCAGACCAAAACCAATAATCGGTTCGATCAGGTCGTCTGCCGAGACAATGACGAATCCTGAAGGCCTCAGATAAACGATATAATAGATCGGCTCATCGCTTTGATTTGTGAAGGTGTCAACCTTTCTCACCTGCTGTCCAAGGGATGTTCCGAGCGGCTTAGGATCAGCCTTGAGCCAGCCGGCTATTAGCTCTTCAGCCTCCTGGGCTGTTGTGGGTCGTGCCCATAGACTGCTACAACATGTAGACAATACTCCAACAACTACACATATTACGAAGAGATTAATGTATATTCTCTGAAACGTTTTCATGTTATGCCATCCTTTCTGATCTTAAGGGCCAAATAAATCCGATCTGACTCTACCTGTCTGTTTGACATTCTTTTTTGCACAGGCGCCTCTATAATTAAATTCAGGAAAAATTTCGAATATTGCATAAATTCTTGAGATTTTTTAGGAAAAATTTGAAAGCAACATCGGTTTTTTGCTCAGATTATTGTTATAGGGGTCGTTCGTTTGATTCTCTGGCATTGTTAAGTTCTCCAAGATACCATTTACTCCCGAAGATCAATATAGCACTAAGCTGTGACATTGTCAAGAAAATATAGGAATTTATATAAGCTGATTTCATAATCCGTTACTCGGATTAAAGGGCACAAGCTACTTGCAGTAAGCTACATCTCACGGAGATTTTTTCGTAATATGTGAGACTTTTACTCTTGAATTTCGTATAATACTTAACAAAATGGATATGGTCTATATTAAGACAGGATAAACAATGTAAGTTTATTGGTGAATTGGAGAATTAGTCGTGGATTCCCGTCTTCACGGGAATGACAAACAACAAGAATCAGCGTTTATCAGCGTTAATCTGCGGTTGTAATTTATAGCTATTTGAAAAAACAAAGCCAATCTGCAGAAGGGCTGAATTGGCGTAAGTATATATAAGAAAGGGGATTATGAAGAAATACGGCGGTTTCGGATAGCAAAAACAAAGCCAATCAAAGCCAAAATTGAACTGAATAAGCTTTGTTTATTTATTACTGGAAGATTGCCGCGACCCTTCGAGCCTCGCAATGACGCGAAAAAGGAACTTGAAAAAACAAAGCCAATTTTCAGAAAGGCAAAATGGGCGTAAGTGTTTATGAAAAAAGGGATTATGTGAATGTTGAATGGTTTTTGGCGGCGAAAAAACAAAGCCAATTTCGGTATTTAGCGAGTTCAGGAAATTGGCTGCAGGACTTTGTCAGCACAAATCAGAAACTTTTTCATGGTTTTGGTTGCCGGAAAGGATATACTGCTCTTTATGTGAAATTGGAATTCTATGAATTTTGGGAGGTCAACCATGAAAACCAGTAATAATATCAAGGGGTGTTCATACTGCCCAATTAGCCGACGGAAGTTCCTTGCCGGCTGTGCGGCATGTGTTGGAGCGGCGGGACTGCTGGCTAAGCCGGTGCCATCTATTGCGGCTAACAGAGACAAAATGCGTATTCAGGTGATTTATTCGCTTCATGCGGTCAAGCAGCCCGGGCCGGACTGGCCTAACGT